>CAZPLV010000060.1:0-9628 GCA_964587295.1 uncultured bacterium | reverse complement strand
CCACGATTTGATCTGGTCTGCATCGATGAAGCACAGGACTATTCGCCGGTTGCTCTGGAACTGACGCTCAGGCTTGCCGCAGCCGGTGCCCGCCTGGTGTTCGTGGGTGACCCGCGGCAGAGCATCTTCGGTTTCGCCGGCGCGGATCCACAGGCGATGCAACGCATCACCGACCGGCTCTCAGCACGTGTCATGCCGCTGGCGGTCACCTACCGCTGTCCCAGGCTTCATGTGGAGCTTGCCCGCGAAATTGCACCGGAGATTGAACCCGCGCCGGGAGCAGCCGCCGGCACGGTTCAGCTGATCAGTGACGACGATCTGGATTCATGGGTTGAGGCGGGCGATCTGGTGCTTTGCCGGCTGAACGCACCATTGATAGCCGCCTGTCTGAGGTTCATCAGACTCGGCCTGGCAGCCTTCGTTCGTGGCGCCGACCTGCAGGACCGTCTCCAGCAGCTTGCCAATGAAGTTTTCCGGAACGGGATACGCGAGGCTCCATTGCTCCTGGAGCGCCATATCAGAACGAAGGTCAATCGGGCGGCCGCGCAGGGTAGCGCCATATCAGCAGCTGCCGCCGCAAAACTGCGTGATGAGACCGCATGCCTCAGCCACCTGTGCGAAGCCCTGCCTCCGGGAGCTGAGCTGGACGATCTGGCTGCCCTGATTGACGGAACATTCGGCGGCCAGAAGGAATCAGTAATCCTCTCGAGCATCCACAGGGCCAAAGGCCAGGAGGCTGACAGGGTGCTCCTCCTCTACCCCGAGCTGTTGCCGGCACCTTATGCACGCTCCCTCACGGCACTTCAGGGTGAGGCATGTGTCCAGTTCGTTGCGCTTACCCGGGCAAAACGTGACCTTATTATCGTGCAGCGCGCTGCCGCAGGTGCTGAACCGGATACGCCTGTCCGGGCTGAGCAGGTACCAGCAGATGCGGACGGTGAGCGCGACCGGATAGTTGCTGCCTGGGACCGCGTACTCACCAAAGCCCGGGTGGGCCGCAGACACCGGAGCCACGAACGACCCGCGTCCGGGAATCTGGCCCGCCAAGTGAACCGACAGCGGGTTCAGCGCGCATGAACTCTGGACTAATACTCTGTCCACACTTCCCCGAACCAGCGAATAACCTGTCCTCTTCGGAGAGTGGTAGCATTCCGCTGATGATGCACCGTCATCTGACGAGTCAGCAATCCGGAGGGCGATCATGAACGAAGCAACTGCGGACCTGGGCCTCATTGGCCTCGCGGTCATGGGGCAGAATCTTGTGCTGAATATGGCGGACCACGGTTACACCGTTGCCGTATACAACCGCACGGCCCAACGGACGGAGGAATTCATCGCCGGACCCGCCGCCGATACGACTGTCATCGGCACCGACTCACTGGAACAATTTGTCTCCACCCTGCAGAGACCACGCCGGGTGATGCTCATGGTCCAGGCCGGAGCGCCGGTGGACGCAGTGATTGACGGACTGATTCCGCTGCTTGAGCCAGGCGACATCATCATCGATGGTGGGAACTCGAACTACATGGATTCGAATCGGCGCATGGAGACCCTCGCCGAGCAGGGCCTGCTGTTCGTCGGTGCAGGAATCAGTGGTGGCGAAGAAGGTGCACGCACCGGGCCGTCCATAATGCCGGGGGGCCATGAGGAAGCCTGGCCTCATCTGCGCCCCATTTTTGAAGCGGTTGCCGCCAGGGTTGATGGGGTTCCCTGTGTCCGCTGGATGGGCCCGGGAGGCGCGGGACATTTCGTCAAGATGGTCCACAATGGCATCGAGTACGGTGACATGCAGCTGATTGCTGAGACATACCATCTTCTCAAGGAAGTTCTTGGCCTCAGCCATGAACGTATGAGCCTGATTTTTGAGGACTGGAACCAGGAACGGCTCGAGTCCTACCTCGTGGAAATTACCGCTGACATACTTGCTTACCGGGATGAGGATGGCGAGCCGCTCGTAGAGAAAATTCTTGACAGCGCAGGTCAGAAGGGAACGGGCAAATGGACAGTCACCAATGCCCTTGAATACGGGACGCCCCTGACCCTCATAGCCGAGGCGGTTTTTGCTCGCTTCCTGTCTTCCCTGAAAGACGAGCGGACCCGTGCTTCGCGTCAATTGCATGGACCCGGGCAGACTGCACCTGTGGAAACGGACGAATATCTTGTCTCACTTGAAGAGGCACTTTATTCGGCCAAGGTCATTTCCTACACGCAGGGTTACATCCTGCTCAGGGAAGCATCCCGTCAGTTCGACTGGAAGCTCGACCTGGCAGGCATCGCACTGATCTGGCGCGGTGGCTGCATCATCCGTTCGGCCTTCCTCAATGATATTGCCAAGGCATTCGAGGATGAAGCCGATCTCGATAACCTGCTGCTCAATCCGTTTTTCCGTGATGCCATCAACCGCGACCAGGCCGGCTGGCGCCAGGTGGTTGCCACTGCTGTACTGGCGGGCATTCCCGTTCCGGCTCTCAGCTCCGCCCTCAGCTTCTTTGATGGAATCCGCAATGAAACGGTGCCGGCCAACCTGATACAGGCGCAGCGTGACTACTTCGGTGCGCACACGTTTGAACGCGTTGACCGCGACCGGGGCGAATTCTTCCATGTCAACTGGACAGGGAGCGGTGGTGATGTTTCCTCAACCGTCTGGGACTGAGGAACGCACACTACTCTTGATGTGACTGGCCGGACGTACCATTGCGCCATGAGCGACCATGATGACACCACCCCCGACCGGGAAGAGTTGAAGGCGAAACTCTCACCACTTGCCTACTCCGTGATGTTCGAGCATGGGACCGAGCGGCCAGGCAGCAGCCCGCTGCTGCAGGAAGAGCGAGACGGAACATTCGTATGCGCCGCCTGCGGTGAACCCCTGTTCAATGCAGACACGAAGTTCGAGAGTGGAACGGGCTGGCCAAGCTTCTATGACGCCATCCCCGGCAAACTCGGAACCAAAACCGACACCAGCGCCGGCATGGTGCGCACCGAATATCACTGCCTGAAGTGTGGAGCACACCAGGGGCACCTGTTTCCTGACGGACCGGATCCGACCGGACTCCGCTACTGCAATAACGGTGCCTCACTGACGTTCGAACCAGCTGAATAACCTTTGAAGTGGACAGATTATTTGTCCGGGACGGCAGTATGACCCCCGGAACTGATAATCTGTCCTCTCTTTATGGGGGACAGTGCATTCGCCAGGCCAGCTGAGAGTCAACTTTCAGGAAATGCAACTCGAATAATCTGTCCCTCCTGCGCAGACCGAACAATCTGTCCCATCCAGCCAAGATGTCAGCGTTCCAGACTGCTGGTTTTGCGAATACTTCGTCCACGACCACCTGAAATCCACGAATACTTTGTCTCCTGCTAGCCTGACCCCGGTTTCCTGCGAATACTCTGTCCTCCTTTGCATGCCACACACTGTGGGCAACTTATTCGCATGCGCCGCCCTAAAAACTCCGTACGCATTACCTGTCCACTGAAAGAGCACTTATCGTCCCTCCGGTGACAGAACATTCGTTCGAATGTAATCGGTCTGCGTGCGAACGAATACTCTGTCCCCCCAGGAACCGGCAAGGCCTCCTGAGTTGCCTCCGGTGGCGGAGCGTCAGGCCTGTGGCCGCTGCCGGCTAATACTTTGTCCCCGACTGATCTGTTTGATTGCATTCATTTGATTCTTAACAACAGTTCTCTATTTGTCCGAGCGAATTGCATCGTCCTGGACGGTGTTAACAGGTCACTTATGTGACAGGTCCTTCGTCAGGTGCGGACAGAGTATACGGAGCGGGTGGACAGATCATGCCGGTTGCGTGGACGCGGTGTTGGCTGACGGGACAGTCTGTTCGCTGCGGGAGGCAAGAGATTCGGCAAATGTGGACAGGAGATTTGCTGACCCAGCGTATTGGTTGTCTCTCGGGCCCTCAGCGAATAAACTGCCCACCCATGGTGCTAATCCGGACATAATTGCTTAAGCGTGGACAGATTATTCGTGGCGCTTGTCACTTGAGGTGGAAAGCGGTTGACATGCAGAATCCACACATCGTATCTTGGTTCTCATTGTGGAATCGGCACGCATGGAGGCGGCATGAGCGAATCTGGACGGTCGGAAGCCAACAGGCACGACTCTGACAGTAACCAGCTGGAGCAAACGTTTGTGGAGAGTCGCGAATTGGACTTCCACCGCGACAGCCAGTCGGCCACCGATTCGCAGATTCGCCAGGCGAATGCGCTGGCGAAGAGCAGCCAGGAGCTGGACCTGCTCGAGAAGCGCCTGCTGCTGATAGCGATGAGCCGCATCCAGAGTACGGATACGGAACTGCTCACCCACCGGATTTACATGCACGAGCTGACTGAAGTGTTCGGCCAGAACCCGTACGCCAGGGCCAAACGTGCTGCCGAGGGTCTGCTGCGGCGCGTGGTGCATGTCGCCAAGGGCAACAACAGCTACGACCAGTTCCAGTGGACGACCCTGGCGCGTTACGTGTCCAGCGCCAGCTCCAACAACGGCGAGTCCTACATCGAGATCCGCCTGAATGAGGAGCTGAGCCCTTACCTGCTCGAACTCCGGGACCGCTACAACGTGATTCCCCTGCTTGATGTACTGCCGTTGCAGAGCTTCAATGCCCAGCGGCTCTACGAGATCCTGTGGCACGACTCGCACGCGATGCGTAAGCAGTTTCTCACATATGATATTCCCGACCTGAAATGGGAGCTGGGGCTGCGGGTGCGCAAGACCGAGCGGGGCAAGACCGTCTGGGTTGAGAAGTACAAGAACTGGCGTGATTTCCGGAAGTTGCTCATCCGCGCACAGGATGATTTTGAGGAACACGGCCGACTGCGTTTTGAGTTCGAGCCGATTACTCACGGGCGTGTGACCCGGCAGGTCCGGTTCAGACTGTCGCTCAAGCCCGACAGCAACCTGCCGGGCGGGCTGTCGGCCACAGGTCACAGTCCGGCGGACCAGGCGCTGGCCACGGAACTGCTCAATCTCGGCTACACCCAGGATCCTTACCGCCTCATTGGCGAACATGGCAGCGAAGTTGTGGCACACGCCATCGAGATGGGCCGGAGGGCACAGGAGGCGTCGCGCTCCACCCGCAGTCCCCTCACGAACCTCGCGGGTTTCATCCGGCACCTGCTCACCTCAGGGATGGCACGTGATGCCCTGCAAGCCTCGCAGGCCGGTACTGCCGAGGTCATCGATCCCCGCATCGTTGCTCAGACGATCATCGAGTCCTTCGAAAGTCACCGCAAGGATGCGCTCAACCGGCTCTGGGATGAACTGCCTGATGATGTCCGCGACCGCACGCCTGCGCTTCTGCGCCTTGAACTGGAGCGGAATAACAGCTTCCTGCACGCCACACTCGAACGCAACGGCTGGGAAGGCCCGAGCTTCGAGAGTGCGCTTAACAACTATCTGCTCCGGAATCATCCGGACAGCCTTGCACCGGACGTACTTGATGTGATTGCATTCGTGGAGGCCCGTGGCTACCTCAAAGACCTGAACGGCAGTGTCAGGACGAAGGTCACGACCATCCTCGAGCAGGAGCGCGACTGAACTTGACCGCAACCCGGGATCTTCACGTAGTGAGCGTGTCAATCGGCTCCTCCGGCCGTGACACCAGGCAGCAGATTGAACTGTTGGGCCGCACCATCACAATCGAACGCATCGGAACTGACGGGGACATGCAGCGCGCCGGGCAGCTCATCGCCGAACTGGACGGAAAGGTCGACGCGATTGGCCTTGGTGGCATCGACCTGTACCTGCAGGCACTGGGGCGCCGCTACCACCTCCGTGACGCCACAAGACTGGCCGCCAACGCAAGAACCACACCAGTCGTATGTGGCGCCGCTCTGAAGAACACACTGGAGCGGATTGTCGTCGAAGAGCTTGAGCCGGTCATAGGCTGGCGGGACCGCAAGGTGCTCATGGTCGCGGGCGTTGACCGCTTCGGGATGGCTGAATCCCTCGATCAGCATGGCGCTGACGTACTGTTCGGCGACCTGATTTTTGCACTGGGGCTGCCGATACGGCTGCACAGCCTGAAGGCTCTGGCACGGGCTGCCAGTCTGCTTCTGCCTGTCATCAGCCGCTTGCCGTTCAAGTGGATCTATCCGACCGGCTCAAAGCAGACCGTGAACCGGCAGGATGGCAAGACGCACTACTTTGAATGGGCCGAGGTCATTGCGGGTGACTTCCATTTCATCCGCCGCTACGCTCCCGCGGAACTCCAGGGTAAGACAATCCTGACCAACACCACGACGGCACAGGATGTCGATGACCTGCGCGAACGGGGTGTGAGCAGGTTGATCACCACCACACCGCGCTATCAGGGACGCAGTCTGCCCACCAACCTGCTGGAGGCTGCACTGATCGCAGCTGCCGGCCGTCATCCGCTGACGGCGGGAGATTACCGTGAGCTGATTGAGCGTGCGGAGCTGAAACCGGACATCATGATCCTGAATCCGCCTGCTGCAGAAGCTCAGTAGCTTTTGCAGGCGGCAGGGCGTCGCTGAACAGGAACCCCTGGAAGCGGGTGGCGCCAATTGCCTTCAGGTACTGGTGCTGCCACTCAGTTTCAACACCTTCCGCAACGACCTGGACTCCCAGGTCCCGGCCCAGGCTCACCATGGCGGAGACTACGTCCTCGGCTGCCAGTTCCGTGCTGGACTCACTTCGTGACTGGCTGAGCGCACCGACGAACTCACGCGGCACCTTGATTCCATCAAGCCGGAACCGTTTGAGCATGGCCAGGTTGGTAAAGCCACCACCGATATTGTCCAGCAGCAGCCTCACCCCAAGTTCCCGCAACTTCCCCAGCTTGCCACTGGAGTCAGCTGCGTCGGCGACGGCGCTGGTTTCGGCTACCTGCAGTTCCAGCAGGTAGGGCGGCAGAGCGTGACGCCGCAGCGCCGCGTCCACCTGAGCGACAATCTGAGCGGAGGCCAGCTGTTCTCCGCTCAGATTGAATGCGATCGGCACTTCGAAGCCCTGGTTCAGCCATTCACGAGACTGCCTGATGGCGCCGAGGAGCAGTTCCTCACCGAGTTGGGGCATTACCCGCGCCTGTTCGGCCGCTCCGATGAACTCGCTGGCCGGAAGCAGGCCACGTTCGGGATGGTGCCAGCGCGCGAGTGCCTCCATGGCACTGACGCGGCCGTTCAGATCAAAGCGCGGCTGGTAGTACAGGGAAATCTCACCGGCGGCCACGGCGTGCCGCACTTCAGCCTGCAGTTTCACGCTGTCACGCATCTGCTGGTCGAATAAACGCCAGGTATTGCGACCAGCCTGCTTGGCGCGATACACGGCCACATCAGCATTACGCGTCAGTTCCTCAGGGCTGTCGCCGGCTTCCGGTGCCATGGCAATACCGATGCTGAGTGTGACCCGCACCGATACTCCACCGATGTCGTACATCGTCTCACTGGCTGACAGCAGCTGCGCCGCCACCAGCTCGGCTTCCTGGACGGAGCCCACTGCAGGCAGTACTGCCACCAGCTCATCGCCGCCCCAGCGTGAGAGCGTAGCGCCGCCAGGCAGCATGTGTGCAAGCCGGTCCGTAACGGCTTTCACAAGACGGTCGCCGAAGGCATGCCCATATGTGTCGTTCACGGCCTTGAAGTTGTCAAGGTCGAGGAAGAACACCGCAGCGTTCGCTCCATGAAGCCGGTTACGGCTGAGTATGTCATTCAGTATCGACTCGAACTTGGTCCTGTTCGGAAGTCCGGTCAGCTTGTCGTAGTCGGCCTGCTGCCTGAGTTCGCTTTCAAACCGGAAGCGCTGCAGCAGAACCGCAATCTGCCGGGCAAAGTCAATCGCCATCTCCTGAGCTTCCTCATCAAAAGCATCAGGATCCTCGAGGTTATCGAGATTGAATACGGCGACTGGCTCTCCGCTCAGCAGCACGGGTGTGACAATGGACACCTTGATTTCCCTGGTCGGACCGGCCCTGAGAATCAGATCACGCATTGCCGGTTCCAGGTCATCATTCGTGCTGTAGCCGCGGTACAGCACCGGCGAGCCGTCGGGCTCGATGACCATCTCGGATTCGCCGAAGCTCACACGGCTGAGCACATCAAGATCACAGCCGATGGCCGCAGTGTAGTGATAACGCTGATCGCTGCCACGCACCAGCAGACTTGCGGTATGGGCACCTGGAATCGTGTCCACGGCTGCCTGCAGCACGCGGTGGTAGAACGTGTCGTCCAGTCCACGGTCCAGCGATCCGCTCAGCAGCTTCGAAAGTACGCCCCGGAAACGGCTCAGCCGTTCCATTCGCTCACGGGTGCGGACATGGGCAGTCATGTCGATGAACAGTTCTGCAACAACATCAGTGCCGCCAGACACTGCAACCTGCCAGCCATGTATCACAGGCACAGCCTCGCCTGCCTGTGCAGCCAGTCTTTTTTCGGCTTGAGGTACGGCCGAGGGTGACTCCAGCAGCACTGCAGTCCGCTCTGCCTCGGAGGTCCACAGCCCCAGTTCGAAAACGGTCATCAGGTGCAGCTGCTCGGATGAATAACCGGTCAGCTGACTGACCGAATCATTTGCCGCCAGAATCCGGCCACTTTTCCGTTCACTGAGGATGAAAGGTATCAGGTTCCAGTCAGCTGTCGCTTTCGTGGTTGAAATATCAGGCAGCAGCATATTTGACATATCGCTCGTGAAACCCCCTTCCTCAGTCGGATTCGCAGAATGTTACCGATCCGCAGTTTGCATAATAGGACTGGCCGTGTGACGGAACGCTTACGGCAGGCGGGCCGGGCAGGATTGTACCGCGCACGTATGAAGGTTTATCATTGAGGCAATGAAAAACACTGCCCATGAGGTGGTGGACAGCGTCCCGTCGCTGCTCCACCGCCGTCGCGACGATAGCGGTGTCGCACATCGCGTCAAACGTCTCGGCCTGTGGCGCGAGATTTCCTGGCGCGAATATGCGGCTTCAGTGCAGGAACTTGCGGCCTGGATGGTCGAGCAGGGCACAGAATCCGGCGACCGGGTTGCCCTGCTGGGAGAGAACTGCCCCGAGTGGCTGGTGAGCGATCTGGCAATCCAGAGCGCGGCTGCCATAACAGTAGGGGTTTATGCCACCAGTTCACCCGAACAGCTCCTGTACTGCATCAAGCATGCTGAGGTGCGCGGCCTGATTCTTGAGGATGCCGAGCAGCTGGAGAAGTGGCTGGTCATCCGGGACCAGTGCCCTGAGGTTGCTTTCGTACTGGTAATGGAACCGGAACCGTTCGAGGGAGTGACCCAGTGGCAGAACGCGCTCGCCGCTGGTCACGAAGTCCTCAGGCGCCAGCCTGAGCTCATCAGCAGCCGCATTGACGGCATCGGTAAGGATGATGTCGCACTGTTCATCTACACTTCCGGAACAACCGGCGACCCGAAAGCCGCGATGCTGACCCATGGCAACCTGTTGTGGGCTGTTGATTCGCTCGGTGAAATCATTGCTGTGAGCAAAGACGATGAGTTCATTTCGTTCTTGCCGCTCAGTCACATCGTCGAGCGACTCATCAGCGTGGTCGTCCCTCTTTATCACGGTTATCCCGTGAGCTTCACTGAAAACCTCGACACGGTCATGCAGAACATGCAGGAAATCCGACCCACAGTGTTCTTCGCGGTTCCGCG
>CAZPLV010000059.1:0-9684 GCA_964587295.1 uncultured bacterium | reverse complement strand
TTAGACTATGGGCCAACGCCCGGTTGCAGTAGTTGCGCCGCAGAACCCGCGAAGGTTCCGGCGCAGATAAGGATTGTACCGTCAGGACGGCAGAATGGTCAAGCCAATCTGAGCGCCGCTCAACGCACCTCTTTATAGTCAAAGAAGCCGCGGCCGCTCTTGCGGCCGAGCAGACCCGCGTCAACAAGTCGCCTCAGTGACTGTGGGGCCAGGAAACGCTCACCGAGTGCGGCATGCATTCCCTCGGCAATGAACAGCACCGTGTCCAGCCCGACATAATCAGCCAGCTCCAGGGGTCCCATCGGGTGGTTCAGGCCGAGCTTCACGGCCAGATCCACGTTGTGTGCCGGCGCCACACCCTCCTCGTGCAGACGGATGGCTTCCAGCAGCAGTGCCGCGAGCAGTCTCGTCGTCACGAATCCCTGCCGGTCCTCGACACTCACCACGGTCTTGCCGCAGCGCTCCGCCAGACTGCGTGTCGCCTGCAGTGCTGACTCACTGCTGTGGACGCCCCTGACCATCTCAATCAGTTCCATGCGCTCAGGTGGGTTGAACCAGTGCATGCCCACCACCTGTTCCGGACGCATCGTCGCCCCGGCAAGAACCGTGATTGACAGTTCGCTCGTATTGCTGGCCAGCACGGCCTGCTCAGGCGCATACCTGTCCAGGTCAGCAAAGATCGCGCGTTTGAGTTCCAGCTTCTCGGGCACTGCCTCAATCACAAAGTCGGCCTCACTTACCGCTTCGGCAAGCTGCAGGTGCAGCTGCAGTTCCGGGCCCGGCTCAATACGCCTGGCAATCCGCTTCCGTGCCCGTGACAGGGCTTCCTCTGACGGGTCATACAGGTCGACCGTCAGACCGGCCTGGAGCAGAATCACGGCAATCCCGCCGCCCATGGTTCCCGCCCCAACCACCGCGACACGTTCAATCTGGCGCTCAGCCACTTAAGTCCTCCCGTCTTTCATTCCAAAGTTACCAGTCAGTCCGCCAGCCCGGCCAGTCCGCTGTAAAGGTCAAAGCGGACCGTCCGCCCCTGCAGGCTGCCGGAAGGTCGGACACCGGCCAGGTACGGCCCGGCCTGCGGGCGTTTCACAGTCACACGCGTGGAGGCTGCCTGGCGGGCAGCCTCCAGCAGTTCAGACTCAGGTGTTACCCCGGGGGCAAGCTCATGCAGCAGACGCATCGACTTGCGCTTTCCCGCACTGGCTTTGCCGCCCTGGAACAGCGGATCGAGATACACGACATCAAACGGACCCTCAGTGGCCAGCACCTCAGTGGCGTTGCCGCGCAGGAGGTTGATCCGGCTGGCAGCCTGGGAACGCGCAGGATCGGTGACCGCACGCCGCAGGGCATCCTGCAGCAGCAGCCATGGCACCAGCGCCTGTTCGATGGCGACGACGGTGCAGCCGGCTGCCGCGAGGTCGAAGGCGTCCCCACCGAGACCGGCCGTGGCATCTGCAATAACCGGCCTGGGATTGCGGCCCGCCAGGGTGGCGCGCAACAGCGGTGGCCTGCCGGAAGAAGGAACGAGATCGGCCCGCAGCACTTCGCCGGCAGCACCCTGAAGCTCAAGCGCACCCTGCGCGAAATGAAGCCGCACCGGCAAGCCCTTCAGCTCATGCCTGTCAGCCTCACTGACTGCACTCAATGCCTCTGCAGCCAGCAACCTGTCCCGGTCATCATCCCAGCTGATCACAAGCCATGCTAACCGGGCCGCCCGATGTTCCCGTGCTAACATCTGAAGTTGAGAACAAGGCACTGGCTTCCAATCAAAGGCACGGTCCGGCTTTCGTCCCCCCAGCCGAAGGTAACTGCCCGAACCCGCTTTCGATAATTCGATTGCGAGCCCAGAGCCTCAAGGAGGTTTGGCCAATGAGCAACAAGGAACTCGCAGCCCGCCGCGCCCGGGCCGTAACGCCCGGCGCGATGAGCGTGCACCCGATTTATCCTGTCAAAGCACAGGGTTCATACGTCTGGGACGCAGACGGAAAGAAGTACCTGGATTTTTCCACCGGCATTGCCGTTATGAACGTGGGCCACTCCCACCCGAAAGTGCTGGACGCCGTCAGGAGTCAGATCGACGAATTCCAGCATCTCTGCTTTGCGGTCGGCATGAACCCCAGCTACATCGAGCTGGCCGAGAAACTGGCTGAGATTGCACCGGGCAACTCACCCAAGAAGGTTTTCCTCGCCAACTCAGGCGCGGAAGCCGTCGAAAACGGTGTGAAGATTGCCCGCGTGGCCACCGGCCGCCAGGGCATTGTCTCATTCACGCACGCATTCCACGGCCGCACCCACATGGCACTGTCGCTGACCGGCAAGGCCGATCCGTACAAGGCCGGCTTCGCACCGCGTGCCGCAGAAGTCTACCGGGCCCTCTACCCGTACCACTACCGCAACCCCTGGGGGGCCACGACGCCCGAGGAAACCGGTCTGCGCGCACTGGACGCCCTGATCGATCTGGTGAAGACCACGATCGGCGAGTCTGAGGTTGCTGCATTCCTGATGGAGCCTGTCGCCGGCGAAGGCGGCTTCATTCCCGCACCCGAGTCATTCCTCAAGGGCCTGCGCGAGTACTCCCGCTCCATCGGCGCACTGTGGATTGATGATGAGGTCCAGGCCGGCATCGGCCGTACCGGCGAATGGTTCGCGGTTGACCACTACGGTCTCGAGCCCGACCTGGTGCTCAGTGCCAAGGCACTTTCCTCAGGCTTCCCGCTGTCGGCAGTCATCGGTACCGCGGAAGTGATGGACAAGGTGCAGCCCAGCATGATCGGCACCACCTTTGGCGGCAACCCCGCCGGCTGCGCAGCCGCACTGGCCACTATCGGCGTAATCGAATCAGAGGACCTGCTCAGCCGCGCAAGCGTTATCGGCGAGAAGCTCACTTCCGTGCTTACCGGCCTGCAGCAGAAGCTCCCGCAGATCGGTGAAGTGCGCGGACTCGGCGCCATGGTCGGCGTCGAGCTGATCAACGAGGACGGTTCCCCGCACGAGAGCGCAGCTGACGCAATCATTGAAGCAGCCCTCGAGGACGGCATGATTGGCCTGTCCTGCGGCACTTACGGCAACGTGATGCGCCTGCTGCCGCCCCTCAACCTGAGTGATGACGAGCTCGAGGAAGGTGCAGTCAAGCTGACCCGCGCCTTCGAGAAGGTACTGGGCCGCCAGCCCGCCGCTGTCTGAGCTTTCAGGTCTGAACTGAAAACGGGGGTGACTGCTGAATGCAGGTCACCCCCGTTCTTTTGCCGCAACCCAACCCGGACTCAGCCGGACTTGCCGCTGCCCTGCTCAACCGGCATGCCGACCATGTTGCCCCATTCGGTCCAGGAACCGTCGTAGTTGCGGACGCGCGGATAACCGAGCAGGTACTTCAGCACAAACCAGCTGTGGCTGCTGCGCTCCGCGATGCGGCAGTAAGCGATGATGTCCTTGTCGCTGGTGATGCCCTGCAGTTCGTAAAGCTCGCGCAGCGCAGCGGCATCCTTGAAGGTGCCGTCCTCCCTGACCGCCCGGGCCCAGGGAATGTTAGCCGCACCGGGCACATGTCCGCCGCGCAGGGCGCCTTCGTTCGGATAGTCAGGCATGTGCAGCCGCTCACCGGTGAACTCTTCGAAACTGCGCACGTCCACCAGGCCACCCTCGCCGTTGTGCACCTTGATGATGTGCTGAAGCACGTCAGGTGCGAAAGCACGGATTGAGGCGTCGCGGTAGGGCACGCTGTAGCTGCCGCGCACGGTGTCGGGCACGTCCCTGGACAGTTCACGACCTTCGGCCACCCACTTCTGCCGGCCACCGTTCATCAGGCGCACGTCCTGGTGGCCGTTGTACCTGAAAAACCAGAAGGCATATGCCGCCCACCAGTTGGACTTGTCGCCGTACAGCACCACCGTGTCCGGGTTGCTGATGCCTTTGGCCTCCGCCAGCTCAGCAAACGCCTCTTCGGTGATGAAATCCCGCATGTCCTGGCGCTGCAGCTCGGTGTGCCAGTCAAGCTTGACCGCCCCGGGTATGTGCCCGGTGTCATAGAGCAGCACGTCCTCATTCACCTCAACGAACCTGACACCGGCCTTGCCGATATTGTCAGCCACCCAGTCAGTACTTACCAACACATCAGGCTGTGCGTAATCATTCATCAGTTCACTCAACTCCCCATGTTCTGTCTGACATGTTCGCATTCCGCCGCCTGCTGCCGCGTTCTCACGCTACCGGCGGCGGTTAAGCTTGAGGCATGATCAAAGTGGCCCCGTCGATACTGACTGCGGATTTCGGCAACCTTGACCCGGAAATCCGGGCGGTGGAGCAAGGCGGTGCGGACTACCTGCACCTGGACGTGATGGACGGCAGTTTCGTGCCGGAGATAAGCTTCGGCCCGGCAGTCGTGAAGGCAGCACGCAAGGCAACCAGCCTGCCTCTGGACGTGCACCTCATGGTGGTGAAGCCCGAAAACCAGATCCGTTCCTTCGCCGAGGCTGGTGCCGACATCCTCACCATCCACGCCGAAGCGAGCCTGCACCTGCACCGGACACTCACCAGCATCCGCGAACACGGCCTGAAGGTGGGTCTGGCCGTCAATCCGCTGACGGCCCTGGACGTGTTTCTGAACGCGCTGCCGCTGCTTGACCTGGCACTCCTCATGAGCGTGAATCCGGGTTACGGCGGGCAGTCGTTCATTGATTTCACGCCCGGACGGATTTCCACGCTGCGCAGCTGGCGCGACGAGCTGAATCCCGGTTGCCTGATCTCTGTTGACGGGGGCATAAATACCGGCACACTGCCACTGGTCGCCAAAGCCGGCGCTGATGTTGTGGTGGCGGGCAGCAGCGTCTACAACGGGCACGCCAGCCCGGCCGCCAACATCAGTGCCTTAAGGAACAGCATCCGCTGAGCGGGTCGTTCAGCGGATGCGGCCGCCATCCTGGGTAGCGCCAAGCTTGCGGAACCGGTCGTAACGCTGCTGCAGCAGCTGTTCGCCGGTAAGACCGTTGAGTTCAGCCAGTTCACTGACCAGGATTTCCTTCACGGCCCGCACCGTGCCGGCAGGATCCCGGTGGGCGCCACCTATCGGCTCATCAATGACCTGGTCAACCACGTCCAGCGCGAGAAGATCACGGGCCGTCATGCGAAGGGCCTCGGCAGCACGTGCCGCCTCTCCGGCGTCACGCCACAGGATTGCCGCGCACGCCTCCGGGCTGATCACTGAATAGACCGCATTCTCCAGGGTGAGCACCCTGTTGGCGACGGCAATCGCAAGCGCTCCACCCGATCCGCCCTCACCGATGATCACGCTGATGGCCGGCACGGTGAGGCGGCTCATGCGCTGGATGGATGCGGCAATGACCCAGGCCTGGCCTTCCTCTTCGGCGGCTATGCCCGGGTACGCACCCGGTGTGTCGATGAGCGTGATGACCGGCAGGCCGAACTTGTCGGCCATGTCGAACATGCGCATCGCCTTGCGGTAACCGCTGGGATGCGCCATCCCGAAGTTGCGGTGAATGTTCTCCTTGGTGTCGCGGCCCTTCTGCTGGGCAATCAGGATCACGTTGGTGTCCTCGAGCCGCGCCAGACCACTGATGATTGCCGGATCGTCACCGAGCGTACGGTCACCGTGCAGTTCCATGAAGTCCGTGAAGGCGCCTTCGATGTATTCAAGTGAAGTGGGCCGGCCGGGAGCGCGGGCGACCTGGACCCGCTGCCAGCGGGTCAGGTTCTCGAACGTCTCGCGTTTCAGATCGGCAAGCCGTTCCTCGAGCAGGGTTATCTCACTGGAGACGTCAACGTGCTGTTCTTCGGAGTAACTGCGCAGGTCGTTGATGCGCGCTTCCAGGTCGGCAATCGGTTTTTCGAACGAAAGGGCCATTCAGCTGCCCCCGGCAGTGCGTGCGGACGGACGCAGCAGGCTCAGGCTGCGGGCGAGCACTGCCTTGAGATTCTTGCGTTCAACCACTTCGTCGAGCATGCCTTTGCGCAGCAGGAACTCACTGCGCTGGAAGCCTTCGGGCAGCTCCTGCTTCACGGTCTGCTGAATGACGCGGGGTCCGGCGAAGCTGATCAGCGCCTTCGGTTCCGCCAGAATCAGGTCGCCAAGTGTGGCGAAGCTGGCGGTCACGCCACCGGTGGTCGGATCCGTGAGCACAACGATGTAAGGCAGTCCCTGCCGGGCCAGTACATCAAGAGCCATGGTTGTCTTGGCCATCTGCATGAGTGAGAGGGCACCTTCCTGCATGCGCGCACCACCCGAGGCGGTGATGGCCACGAGGGCACGGCCCTCGGCCGCGGCGCGTTCGGCAGCACGTGCGATTTCCTCGCCCACGACAGAGCCCATCGAGCCGGCCATGAAAAAGAAGTCCATGACGACCAGGGCGATCTTCTCGCCGTTGAGGTTCGCGGCGCCGGTGACGATCGCATCGGGCCGTTTCTGTTTCTGCTGGCCGCGGGTCAGCCGGTCAGGATAAGGTTCCACGTCTTCGAAGGAAAGCGGGTCGGTCGGGAACAGCTGTCCGGACCATTCTTCGAACGAGCCCTTGTCCACGAGCAGTTCGATACGGGCATCGACCGGCATGCGGTAGTGGAAACCGCATTCGGGGCACACGTAGGAGTTGGCGACCAGGTCCTTGCGGTAAATCTGTGCTGCGCAGCCGTCGCACTTCAACCACAGTCCGCTGGGGGCGATATCATCCTCGCCACGGGTCGGTTTCTTGCGCCGGAAAAAGCGTTCTAGAGCCATACAGGGTCCAAAG
This sequence comes from uncultured bacterium, assembly GCA_964587295.1. Taxonomy (GTDB): domain Bacteria; phylum Deinococcota; class Deinococci; order Deinococcales; family Trueperaceae; genus CALDPK01. The sequence continues at coordinate 2,944 of CAZPLV010000059.1, read as the reverse complement.
CTACCATGAGAGCGGCCTAAGCGTTCGTAATCTGCTTGTGGGGAACGTCAGCGAGCTGTATCCTGAACGGATGGAAGCAGCCAGGGTAGTTCTAGTCACCAACGTCAGTCAGGGCTTCGGACGCGCGGCCGCCCTGGCTTTCGGTGCGGCCGGCCACGATGTCGTCTGCGCTGACCGCGACGTGGACCAGGCTTCCAGGACGGCCGCCGAGATCGAAGAGGCCGGTGGCCAGGCCATTCCGGTGCAGGCCGACATGACCACCCAGCTTGATGTGCTCAGCACCTTTCACAAGGTATTCGAGATATTCGGGGACCTTGATGGCGTGGTGCACGTCGTTTCGCATGCGAGCAATGCCCCGTTCAGGCATCTGGCCGAGAATGAGTTCAGTGAACTGCTGGCCGACAACCTGAAGAGTACCTACCTCACCATGAAGACGGCGCTGCGCATGCAGACCGACCATCTGTGGCTTGTCATTGTCGCGCCGCCGCGCAACGCGGTGGAGCCTCACATGGCTGCGTTGCAGGGTGCGCTCAGGTCGCTCAGCGAGTCGTTCGACCGGCGTCACAACCCGCGCTACCGCAGCAACCTGGTCATTCCCAGCCGGGCCGCCTCGGATCCGAAGCACGATGAGGCACTCGCGCAGACTGTGCTGTTCCTGGGTCTGCAGGGCAGCCACGGCACTTTCGGTCAGGCCGTTGAGGTCGAGTTGCCACCGCCGCCGCGCATCACGGAGTCACTGCTGCCTGAGGTCCGGGCCGCGCTGGACACGAACGTGCGCCAGGACGACCTGGAAGCCTCGCACTTTGCTGACGATGACGACCAGGCGGACGATCAGAGCGATGATCCGGCTGAGGACAGGAACTTCGATGACGACTACTCGGCCTATGAGACCGACAACTTCGAGGATCTGGGCGCGGAGCAGTTTGAAGAGTACATGGACGACTGGGATCAGGGCTTCCTGTTTGGCGGACGCCGCGAGCCTTACGGCTGATCATGAAGTGCCCCTACTGCAGCGCCGCGGATACCCGGGTCATAAACTCCCGACCGTCTGATGAGGGAGCAGCCATCAGGCGGCGCCGCGAGTGCCTTACCTGCGGCCGCCGGCTGACGACTTACGAGCGCGCCCAGTTCGAAACCCTGATGGTGGTCAAGCGTTCCGGACGCACCGAACCGTTCCTGCCCGAGAAGCTGCTCGAGAAGCTGCGCCTGGCCAGCAACAAGCGGCCGGTGACCGAGAAGCAGCTGCACACGTTTGCCTACGGCTTTGAGGATGAGGTGCACGGTCCCGAGCTCAGCAGCGAGGAAATCGGCAAGCGGGCCGTGATGTTCCTGAAGGAACTCGACCCGGTCGCCTACATCCGCTATCTCAGCGTCTATCAGGATTTTGATTCAGTTGAACGCTTCATCGAGGAGATCCGGGAGCTGGATGACCTGGGTAGCGACGATGAGGATCATCCTTCCCAGTAAACACTTGATCCTTCTGCTTCTTTCCTGACAACCAGCCGGGCCGGCAGCCTGTCGGCCAGTTCCGTCACGTGAGTGATTATGCCGACCAGGCGTCCCTCACCGGAGAGCCCTTCCAGCACCGCAGCCACCGAGTCAAGGGTGACGGCATCGAGCGTCCCGAAGCCCTCGTCCAGGAACAGCGCACCAAGGCGGCGTCCTCCGCCCGCGGCGTCCGACAGGGCGAGTGCAAGCGCCAGGCTGACGATGAACGTCTCCCCGCCCGACAGGCTTCGCGCCGACCTGCGTTCCCCACCGGCCCAGGCGTCACTGACCTCGAAGTCTCCAGCCTCGGACAGGTGCAGATCGAAGCGGTCACCCGTCACCTGCCGGATGATTCTGCTTGCGTGGTAAGCCAGCCGCTTCTGCAGGTCCTTGAGCAGGAAGTCCGTGAAGCGGTTCTCCTGCAGGTCCAGAGCCAGCTGGCGCCACAGTGAGTGCTGCTCCTCGAGCAGCCGGCGCTGTTCCGTAAGTTCCCGGCTGCGTTCAACCAGTTGCTCCTGGGTGCTGAGATCAGCCTGCAGGCCGCCCCGCCGCTCGCGCAAGTCGTGCAGACGGGTCTCCAGCTGCCGGACGGCGGCGCGCAGCGGAGCAAGCTGCTCCCTGGAGTCGGCCCGGCCATTGATGGCTCTGGTCAGCTCCAGTTGGCGCTCCTGCAGTCTGGTCAGTTCACGGGTTGTCTGTTCCAGCAGCTGCTCCAGCTCAGTCAGCCGGCTGCCGGAACGTTCGGCCTCACTGGCTTCCGCAACAGTGCCGAAACCCGCAGACTCAAGCTGCCCGGCCAGTTCACGGTCGTGCTGTGCGAGGGTTTCCTGCCGGTCGGTCACGGTCTCCTGACGCAACTGCCGCTGTCCGCTGGCCTGTGAGTACGCACGCTCTGCGGCGGCGAGCTGGCTGGCGGCCTGCCGCTGGCTGTCCCGCAAGGCGGCGAGTTCGGTGCGAACCTGCTCCAGCCGGGCAGCCGGTTCGACGCCGCCGCTGTCTGAGTCAAGCCTTGCTGCCAGTGCCGCCAGTTGCTCCTGCAGGCGCCCGCTGAGTTCGGAGCGGATCTCGTATGCGGATCCCGTCAGGCCCGCAGCGGCGAACCGTTCCTGCTGAGCAGCCAGTGCGGCAGCTGCCACCTGCAGCTCCTCCTGCTGCTCCGCGGCCATGCGCCCGTGGGTGCCGGCCAGCAGTTCCTGCTCACGGATGGCGCCCTGGATATCCCGGAAGCGGTCCTGCAGTGCAACGTGGCTCTTCTCGGCTTCCTGCAGCCGGCTGCGAAGCGGCTCAAGGCTGCCTGCCCCTGGTTCGGGCAGTCTGCTGACACTGTGACCGCAGACGGGGCAGGCTTCACCGACGACCAGGTCCGCCCGCAGCGTATGCACGTGCTCGCCGGCATGGAGTTCCGCCCGGGCCAGCTCCTGCCGCAACTGTTCGAGGCGGGCAGCGCTCTCCTGAC
>CAZPLV010000058.1:1981-9857 GCA_964587295.1 uncultured bacterium | reverse complement strand
AGCTATGACTGGCGCGCCGCAGCTGCGGCTGTGCTGGCCAACAGTCCTGTCTTCCCGGCTGAGGCAGATTCCCATCTGCTCGGGGTGAGCAGACGGCCGGCCAGTCTGGACTGACGCCGTGAGATTCCCGGCGGCATACCGTATGTCCTGCTCGCCTGGATCCGCGGCTGGGGTGCAGCCGTGGAAATGGTGGGACCGGACAACATCCGTGACTTCATGCGCAACGAACTGCAGCAGACACTGAAGCATTACGGCTGACCGCACTCAGGGGCGCCAGGCAAACTCGCAAACGGTGTTGTATTCGCAGATCCGGCACTGGTCCTCTCCTGGCGTGGCGCTGAATTCACCCTGACGGATGCGGTCGGCGATGCCGGTTGCCCGCTCGTGAGCAGCAGTCAGCTCGGCTTGATTGAAGACATGCAGCTCCCCCCTGCGGAGATAAGCCAGCATGGCGCTGTCCACCTGATTAGCGTGTGCGTACAGTGCGAGCTGCATGACGTGCCTGTCAGGATCCGGGTGGCGGTCGGTCTTGTAATCCAGAACGGAACTGCCGGTGAGTGCATCGACCCGGCCGCGAAAGCTGACGTCACCAAGTCTGATTTCCGTTTCCGCTTCCAGCTCATAGCCTTGTGCAAGCTGTTCTCTCGCCGGTGCAAACACGTCCAGCTCCAGGAAGTTTGAGGCGAGCTCCAGAGCTTCATCCACGTATCTGCGGTCCAGACCAGGATCCCGTCGGGCAAGTTCATCCGGATGAGTTATGCCGTGCTCAAGGGCAGCGTGCGTCAGATCACCGATGCGCCGGGCATAACCGGACGACCTGACCTCACCGCTGCCATCGGCTGCTGCGAACTCCGGCTGGCTGCCGGGATGATCATGCACCTGCCGGTACTCAAAGCGGCGCGGGCAGGCGTCGTAGTACGCGAGCGCCGTGACCGGAAGCGCGCTCAGTACGGGGGCTACCGCGTCTGCCATCACGGGCAGCGCCATAGGGCGGGAAGTCGGGACTGCGGGAATGCTCCACGCTCCAAAGTCTGTCTGCTGTTCCTCGGGTTCCACGACCGGCAGTTCAGCTTGCTCCATCGCCGGCAAGAGCGCTTTGCGGAGCCCGGTGTTGTAGCTGCCGCCGCTCACGATCAGGCGGTCGGCAGCCCGGGTTGCCGCCACGTAGAGCACCCGCCGGTCTTCGAGATCCTGGCGCTCTTTTTGGTTGCGGGTCAGGACACCCCAGCTCAGTGATTTGGGTTCATCCTTGTCGGCCCCGTACAGTGCGCAGCCAAGATTGTCATCGAGCAAGGCTGCCGGTGGAACGTTGCCGCCGCCGCGCCTGGAGATGTCGGGCACGATGACCAGGGGCCATTCCAGCCCTTTGGACTTGTGGATTGTCATGAAGCTGATGGCGTTGCCGGCCTCGAGCTGCGGCCGGGGCAACTGGATTTCCCGTGCTTTCAGTTCACGGATCGAACGTACGGTGCCGCTCAGTCCGGCTCCTGAATTCTGCAGCCTGAGGACGAAATCAAGGAAGCCCTGCCAGTCGGCCAGGCGGCGCTGACTTCCGTTCAGTCCGGCCAGGACGGCCGTGTAGCCGCTGAGGCGGTCTGCCAGCTGCAGCAGCCGCACTGGTTTCTCATTCTCTGCTTCGTCAAGCAGTGCCAGCAGTAACTGGCGTGCGCGTCCGGTATCTGGCAACTGACTCTCTCTGAGCAGGGTCCACCACGCCGTTCCCTGGTTGCGGTCCCCGGCCATGAGAGCCAGCGTGCGGTCCGAAACCGTGAAGAACGGGCTGCGCAGCAGGGTGAGGAGTGCAAGGTCGTCCAGTGGGTTGTTGAGGAAGCTGAGCAGGGAGCTGGCGTCCTGGGCTTCACTCGTGGAGAGCAGGTCATCGGCAGCCGTGTGGACTGTCGGCAGTCCGGCCTCAGCGAAGGCGTCAAGCAGGTCCGGCAGGCTGTTCTGGGTGCGGACGAGCACGGCCACGTCACGGTGCTCCAGCGGCCGGTAGCTGCGCAACCGTTTGTCCCATACAGGTTCACCGGCGTCCAGCAGGGCTCGGACCTTACGGGCGAGGTGCCGCGCTTCGGCCCGCTTGCTGCCGGGCTGCTCCCTGAACTCGATCACTTCAAGGAACGGTCCAGCCTCAGGATGATCCGTGCGGTGGCCCTGCAGGGTCTGGTGCAGGTCGCTGAGCAGCGGCCGGAACAGTGGATCCAGTTCAGCCAGAAGCCGGTTGTGACTCCGGAAGCTGGTGCCGAGCTCCACGTTTTCGTCCAGCTGCTCTGCGAGTTGGCTGGACAGTTCCGGGGCGGCGCGGCGGAAGCCGTAGATGCTCTGTTTGACGTCTCCAACGGTGGTCAGGTTTGCCGCTCCGGGCTGACCAAGGTTGGTGAGGAGCCTGATGAGCTGCAGCTGCACCGGATTGGTGTCCTGGAACTCATCAATCATGAAGGCCCGCCAGCGCTGACTGAGTTCCGCCCGGATTTCCTCATGCCCCAGTGCGCGGAGTGCACCAAGCTCCAGATCGTCAAAGGTTGCGATGCGCTCCTGCTGGCGCAGTCTCCTGAGCTGCTGGTTGACGGTGGTGAAGGCTTCACCCAGCGCCGCCAGCTGTTCCTCAAGCAGGTCGTCGGCCTCGCCCCAGCCGCTGGTTAGCAGACCGGTGTCTTTCTCCAGCCTGGCCCGCCCGCGCATGTCAGTGACAATTCCCTTGACGGCTTCGTACGCTGTTTCGTCCCAGGCTTTTGACTTCCTGATGGTCATTGTTTCAGCCATTTCAAGCAGAAGCTGTCCGATTTCCTCAGGGTCCTCAGCTGCAAGGAAACGCTCGGCAAAGCTGGTGTACGCTGCCTGCGCCCGGCCGGTTGAGTCCGCTACACCCGGCTGTGCCAATGGTCTCAGCCGGGCGAGCCACGCCCTCATGTCCGTGCGCAGCCCTTCGACAGTGGCCTTGCTCAGTTCTTCCAGCAGCCGGATACGGTCGTGGCGGGTCACCTGCAGGCTGATCTCTGACTGGTACGGGTCAGCCAGCAGAACGCGCAGGACGCTGTCGAGCTGGCTGTAGGGCAGGTACCTGAACAGGTGCTCGGGCAGTCTGCTCAGCAGCGCCGGGTAGTGGCGTTCGAACCACAGCAGCTGGTCGGTTTCGTCCGTGACGCTGAATCCGGCGGGCAGTTCGCTCTCACTGGGGTATTCCCGGCAGATCTGCTGGCACAGTCCGTGCATGGTGCTGATTGGCGCGATTTCGAGCTGGGCCTGTAGTTCCGCGTCATGAGGATGCTCTTCCCTGACGGCAGTGCGGATGCGGCTGCGCAATTCGCTGGCTGCGCTGTCCGTGAAGGTGGTGGCGACGATCTGCAGCGGGCTGAGGCCGCTTTTCAGGTGGTGCAGGTAGCGGTGGGTGAGCAGGTATGTCTTGCCGGTGCCCGCCCCGGCGAGTACTGCGACGGATGACCCGGCGTGGGCCGCGCGCTTCTGTGCTTCTGTCAGGCTCATGGCTGCTCCTGCCAGCGGAGTTTGTGTTCCTGGCGCCGGCCGACTCTGCATACCGTCCGGTAGTCGCAGTATTCACAGGCTTTCTGGGCCCGGTCGGGCTGCACCGGGAACGCACCGCGCTCCAGCAGCGAGCGGGAGTTCAGGACGAACTGCTCGAGAAACCCGGGGTCCGGCAGGCGGGAAGGCACTTCCTCCGCCTGGCGGATGCTGAAGTAGCGGGTGCCCAGGATGTCGTCCTCCGGGTAGAGGGTGCCGGCCACTTCGCTGTAGACGGGCAGTTGCAGATCGACTTTAAGGTTGCCTTCGGCGTCCTGTACCTTGCCGACGTAACTGCCTGTCTTGATGTCAATCAGGGTCAGGCCGTCCTCGCTCCGGTCGATGCGGTCGATGCGTCCGCGCATCCGCAGGCCACGCCAGTCACAGTCAAAGCTCTGTTCGCTGCTCACCGGCTCACCAGCCCAGAACTCGGTGCTGGCCACGGCCTTCTGGAGTCTGGCCAGGTGCTCACGCCTGGCGATATGCCAGCCTGGCAGCTCGCGCAGATCAAGCTGTTCCTGTCCCAGGCTGCGTTCCACCGCGGCAAAGGCTGCAGGCAATTCGGCTGCGAGGCTGGCCTGCGGCTCAGGATCACGAGAGTCAAGCAGCGTGCGCAGGGCCCGGTCGAGCACGTTGTGATAGAGGCTGCCGATTGTCAGCGCATCGGTTTCGAACAGGTGTTCCTCGTCAGCCGCCAGGCCCAGCACGTAACTGGCAAACCAGCGATAGGGGCACTGACCGAGCTGGGAGAGCTGGCTGACACTGAAGGTCCGGGCGTCCGGGTCAACAGGCAGGCCGGTTATGCCGTCGTACTCGTCGAAAGGGTCGCCTGTCTGGCGCCGCAGCTCAACGCTCAGTGAGTGCCTTGCGCTTGCCATGGTTTCGTCTTCTTCACCTGGTCCAAGGACAATCTGCTGACGGCGTTCCTCCTCGATGCTGGCCAGGATTTCCTGCCCGCCGGGTTGCGGTGTCACGCCAAACTCGCCCAGCAGCGTGCTTGGGGTCGTCTCTCCGCCCTGGTACCGTCGCGGGACGGTGAAGTGCAGCGATTCGGTGGCGCCGGCCATGGCGCTGCGGATGGTGGCAAGCTCGCGGTTGACTGTGCGCGTGATTCCGTCCAGACCTTCCAGTTGCTGCCGGTAATGCCATGGGAGCACAGGATCGTCACGAAGCCGGCGGGGAAGCTGGCCTTCGACGGCGCCAAGTACGAACACGTGCCTGTAGCCGGCGCCGCTGACGCTGAGCGGAGTGTGCAGCTGCAGGCCACCACGGCCCGGGGCAGCATGAACGGTAGCGAGGTTCAGTACTTCCTGGACGTCCTGCAGCCACTCCGGCAGCCCGATTTCAAAACCGGCCGGGTACAGCGTTGTGAGTTCCTGGAGTGACTCCTGCAGCGTCTGAAGTGCCAGTGCTTCGTGGGCGGACCGGCTGGCACGGGCCGGCGTGCCCCAGGTGTCAAAACATGCCTGAACCAACGCCGCATAGCTGCCAGGATTGGCTGCAGCGGGCCAGTTGAGCAGCGCGGTATCAAGACCGCATTCACCCCAGGCATCCTTGCCGGACGCACCTGACCGGCGGGCCCGGCGCCACTGTTCATGTCTGAGTCGCGGTCCGAAAGCGTGCCGGGTCAGGCGTACCGTCTCCTCAAAAGGCAAATCCGCCACGACAGCCTGCAGAATCAGCTGAAGAAGCTCTCCGATACGGGTATGCGCGAGCAGCACCGGGTTGTAGGAACTGACGTGCATCCCGTACTCCCAGGCAACCGTCTGCAGGACGGGCCCGTATTCACTTTCTGCCATCGTGAGGAGCAGAATGCTGTCAGGGCTTTCGCCGCTACTGATCAACTCTTTGGCGCGTGCGAGCACGGCTTTGACTTCAGTCCAGACGTCAGCATGCCCGGCGGCACTGATTGCTGGCCGGTCCGCCTTTCCGGTCGTTCCGGCCGGAGTGCTGAGCCAGTTGCTGCGCCGCATTGTCATCTCTGTGAGTTCCCGGTTGGCGGCATAGGCTTTGCCGCTTTCGCCGGGCAGCACATCCGAGTCGGGCAGCAGCAGGAGACTGCCTTCAGCAGCAAGCGCATCAATGAAATGAAGCTCACCGCGCCCCAGTAGCGTGTGGCCAACAACCGCGATGCGTTGCCGCTCGCTGACGGCCTCAGCCGCAAGCCAGTAAAGCTGGCCCGGATCGATGAGCTGCTCTTCAGCGAGCAGCTCCCGGTAACGCTCAAGCAGACCGGCAATGTGGCTGCCCCGGCGGCCGAGACCGTGAAGGTCGCCGGCCGGCAGATTGGCGTGGAGCAGCTCACGGATTATCGGCAGGTGCTGCTCGCTCGCTCCGGCGGGATCAGTCAGTCCGAATTCGCTGCAGGCCTGGCGGAGCAGTCTGCGGCTCTTGAGTTCCGGACTCAGGGCCAGTTCCTGCCGTTGCACCAGTTCCAGGGCAGCTGCACTGAGAGGCCGGTGGCTTACTCCGAACTGCCTGGCGGCCCCTGGGTTGGCGGTGAACACCCGGTCGAACTGGCCACTGAGCTGCCAGCCATGCCCGCTACGGGTGCACCAGGCGATGGCCCTGCCGGACTGCGCGGTTGAAATCATTTGATTGAGGCGTCCTTTCCCTGTTCCTGACACACTTCAACCAGTCTGCAGCGCTATTGCGTCAGCTAGCGCCGCAATGGCAAGCCCGGTCATCACCGGGTCAGAGAACGCCGCTCAGTCCGGCAATTCTGCGGTACAGCGCTGTCTGGCCCGCATGGTAGGTGTCATGCCAGATCCAGAAGCCGGCTGCATCCATGACGGTTTCTGTCGCGTCACGCGGATTGGGCCGCTCAAGAGTGACAGCGTCGGCAGTGCTGAGCGCACCTTTCAGTCTTGTGCCGGTTTCAAACAGGGCTTCGAGCAAATCCGCAAGCAGCTCGGCGTCGACTATGTCAGCTGCCTGGGAACCCCGGTCGTAGCGGCCGGACTGCGCCTTGTCCCACAGTGGTTCGGCCCCGAGCAGCTTGAGGCAGGAGTTGCGGGCAGCGGTCATGTGTCCGATCACCCAGTTCAGATTGCTTCCGCCATCGCCTATGCGCAGCAGCGACTGCTCCTGGTTCAGACTCTCGGTATTGCGCTTCACCACGTAGTCATTGCGCTTCAGAAGAGCCACGGTGCTGTCCCGCACCGCCAGGATGCCGGTGCCTTCCTTACTGATGTCAGTCATTGCCGCACTGTAGCAGGCCGGCGCGCAGCGCGGCTGCCTTGACGGTGCACCATTCCCCGGCTATGATTCTGACACCTGAATCAGTCGTCAGGTTTGGTCGGGAGCCGGCCAGCCTGTTCGAGCAATAGTCCGAAAGGAACCGCGTTGTCGTCATTACCGCAACCTGCCACGCGACGTGGCGAGGCCACCAGACGGAAACTGCTGGAGGCAGCTGAACTTGAGTTCGGAGAGAAAGGCTTCCATGCCGCTTCCGTCTCGAGCATCACCATGCGCGCAGGCGTCGGGCAGGGCACGTTCTACAACTACTTCCCGAGCAAGGAAGACGCTCTGCGCGAGCTCGTGCGCCACATGGGCCATGAACTTCGCCGCTCGCTGAGCGCCGCCACCGAGGGGGCCGGCAACCGCCTCGAGGTTGAGAGACTCGGCCTGCGGGCATTCACCGCGTTCAGCCGCAAGCACCAGAACCTGTACCGCATCGTCATGGAATCACAGTTCGTGGACGAGCAGATTTACCGCGAATATTACGAGCGCCTGGCTGACGGCTACACCCGTGCGTTGACCGAAGCGCAGCAGGCGGGCGAGATAGCAGCCGGCGACGCGACCGCCCAGGGCTGGGCCCTGATGGGCATCGCCCACTTCACCGGTCTGCGCTACGGCATCTGGGCTGAGGACGAACCTGACGAGGCCGCACTCAGCACACTGAATGACTTCGTCGCCCGCGCGCTGAAACCGGGGGACGGCGAATGATCGGCATAACCGGACTCGGCGTTTACCTCCCCGGGGAGCGCTTCACCGCGGCGCAGATCGCTGCTGCCAGCGGCCTGCCCGAATGGGTGGTGCGCGAGAAACTTGGCATCAGCAGCAAACCGGTTCCGGGTCCGGATGACCAGCCGACCCGGATGGGTGTGCGCGCGGCCAGACAGGCGCTCGATGCTGCCGGCCTGGCACCTGCTGATGTTGATGTTGTAATCAGCATCACCGAGGAATACAAGGAATACCCGGTCTGGACTGCCGGCATCAAGCTGGCCCACGACCTGGGAGCAAGCAACGCCTACGCCTATGACCTGGGGCAGAAATGCGGAACCGCCGTACTCGCCCTCAAACAGGCACGTGACCTGCTGCGGGCTGATGAACACGTAAACACCGTCCTGGTGGC
>CAZPLV010000058.1:0-1881 GCA_964587295.1 uncultured bacterium | reverse complement strand
CCCGATCCGCCCGGCATGAAGCAGCGGCTCGAGCAGAAATCACTCGACAACTTCGTGACTGTCGTTGAGGAAGCCGTCCGTCGTTCCGGCGCGCAGGTTGGTGACATCGCCTACCTGGCCATGCTGCACGTGAAGCCCAGCGCGCACAACTACCTGCTGGACCAGCTGGGACTCACGCAGGAACAGTCGGTCTATCTTTCCGACTACGGCCACATCGGCCAGGTTGACCAGATTCTCAGCCTCAAACTTGCCCAGGAACAGGGCCGCCTGAAGCAGGGCGACCTGGTCGTTCTGGTTGCAGCCGGCGTCGGCTACGTATGGAACGCGCTGTGCCTGCGCTGGGGTGGAGCCGGATGATTTTCGACCTGGCGGCCAGACGCGCCGCACTGACGCCCGACAGGCCGGCAGTCTGGGCAGGCGACCGCTGGCACGATTACCGTGAACTGAACGAACGGGCCACTGCCCTGGCTGGCCGGCTGCACGAAGCCGGCGTGAGGAAGGGTGACCGGGTTGGCATCATGGCCGGCAATCACCTCGCCCACATCGACCTTCTGCTGGCCACTGCCAAGCTCGGTTTCATTCACGCGCCCTTCAACTACCGGCTCTCGGCCCAGGAGCTGAGCAGTGTGGCGGAAACCACCCTGCCCTCACTGATTCTCTTCGACAGCAACAACGTTGAGAAGGCGGCAGCAGCAGCCGGAAACTCCGCCGCGCTGAATTCACTCAGTGACTACGAAAGCTGGCTGACCGGCGCGCCGGCTGCTCCTGCCGCACCGGAACCCGACCCCGAAGACCCACAGCTGATGCTGTTCACCGGCGGCACCACCGGCAGCCCCAAAGGCGCCGTGCAACCTTACCGGCAAGGTTTCAGCAATGCAGTCAACACCATCCTCTCGTGGGGCCTGCGGCCGGAGGACTGCGTGATCCAGGCCACGCCCTGCTTCCACGCGGCCGTCAATGCCCTTACCGTCCCGCTCCTCCATCTCGGTGCGCGGGTTGTGCTGCAGGAGTCATTCGAGCCGGCTGAGTATTTGCAGCTGGCCGCTGAGCATAAGGCCAGCATCCTGTTTCTGGTGCCGACAATGTTCGGAATGCTCGCCCGGCACGAGCAGTTCGCCTCGAGCAACCTGAGCGCGGTCCGCTGGGCCATCTCCGGTGGCGCACCCTGCACCGACGCCACCCGCACCGCCTTCACTGATCGCGGCATTCCCTTCCGGCAGGGCTACGGACTGACCGAGGCGGGCGTCAACTGCTTCGCCATCGATCTGGACGTCGCCGAAAAGAAGCCTCTTTCGGTCGGCAAACCCGTCCTCTACAGCCAGGCGCTTATCCGCAAGCCGGACGGAACACCGGTCGAGGCCGGTGAGACAGGTGAGCTGACCCTGCGCGGGCCGCACGTTTTCAGCGGCTACTGGCGGGAACCGGAGGCGACCAGCGCGGTACTCAAAGACGACTGGCTCTGGACCGGCGACCTGGCACGCCAGGACGAGGATGGCGACTACTACCTGGTCGGCCGCCGCAAGGAAATGTTCATCAGCGGTGGTGAGAACGTCTTCCCCGCTGAAATCGAGAATGCACTTGCCAATCACCCCGCTGTTGCCGAATGCGCTGTGACGGGCATCCCCGATGAGGAATGGGGCGAAGTCGGCCTGGCAGCCGTTGTGCTCCGCAGGGGGCACCAGGCCAGTGCCGATGAGCTGAAAGCGTACCTGCGCGAGAAGCTCGCGCGCTACAAGGTGCCAAAACAGTTCCTGTTCCCGGCCGCCCTGCCCCGCAGTGGCGCCGGCAAAATCCTGACCCGGCAGATCATCGACTCTGCCAAGGAGGCCGCATGACAGACATGCCTGTTCAGATGGTTGAAGTCCAGGACATGAACATCGC
>CAZPLV010000057.1:0-9905 GCA_964587295.1 uncultured bacterium | reverse complement strand
GCTCGGCCATGTTGGCCCGGATGCGCTCCTGCTCCTGGAAAATTGCGGTGCGGCGCCGGTCGAGCTCATCAATCCGGCGGCTTACGTCGGTGATCTGACGGCTTATGCCGGTAAGTTCCGAAAGAAGCTGCCTGCCGTCCTCGTCAAGCTGCTCGTTCTCAAGCACGATCAGCATGCTGTCAAGGTTCATGTTGCTGAGTGCCACCTGGCGCCGCGTCTGACGCTCTTCGGTGACTTCCAGGACGCACGGCTCCTCGCCGCATTCCAGTTGGATGGGAAGTTCACTGTCGGCTGCGGCCATAAGGTCGCCGGCTTCGCCGTCCGCTCCGAGCAGGACGCCAAAGCGGTAGGTGCCGACGGTGGTGAGGGGAGCCGGTTCAGTCGGACTGGTGAGCTCGTAACCGGAATTGCGCAGGTGTTCGATGGCAATGAGCCGGCTGGCCTGGACGTCGCCGAGTATCTCGTAGCGGGTCGTGTAGCGCAGGTGAACCTCGCTGATCAGGACGCCGTCCATGATCCGTATCGACAGTACCTGTTCGGGCAGGCTGCGGACGGTCTGGCTGACCGTTACGGCCAGGTCGCTGGCGTAGGCGAGGAGCGCATCCTGTTCCGGCAGAACATCGTTCATGAGTGCGGTGCCGGTGAAGGAACCGTCCTCAAAGATGGTGACGGTACCGGCAGCCAGGTGCAGACCGGTGTCGTTCTGCAGCAGGACAGCGCGCAGGGGATTGCCCGAGTGCTGTTCCGGATCGAATATCGACAGGCTCTGTGCGGGGACTTCCTGCTGGACAATCGGAATCATGGCTGATTCGAAACGGCCGACTGTCACGGGCTCCTCGACAGCATACTGGAACGTGACGCCGGACTGTGCGCCGCTTGCCATCGCTTCCACGCCCATGTCCATGAGTGAGGAGCGGGCGGTGAGGCCCATGGGTGCGGATTCCATCTCGGCTGATGATCCGACCATCGGTGCAGGCATTGACTGGGCGAAAGCCGGATCGAATGACTGTGGCGCTATTGAATCCGCCACAGGCGGGCCGACCCGGTGGCGCTGCACGTAAACGGCCTCGTAAAGGCTGGTGATGAATGACACCGGCTGGCCGGCCACGAAGGTGATCTGCACATTGTCCAGATCCATGGCGGTCGGGTTGTCGAATATTGCCCAGCCCTGCAGTTCGGCTGTGCCGTCATCGCCGACAACCAGGCGGTAGCTGGTCTTCCACACCGGCATTTCGCGTACGTAGCCAACCTGGACAAACCGTTCGCCCTCACCGCGGAAGTCCAGCTGGACACTCTTCTGCGCGTCGTCACGGTGCAGCGCAACTGCCATAAGTGCGGCCTGCAGCTCGTCGCGCAGCTGCTCATTCCCGAATTCCAGGTTGCGGACTTCATCAAGCGGAATCCGCTTCAGGCCGTCATCAGTGGCCAGCAGCAGGAAGTGCCGGTCGGCCTCCTCCGGTGCGCTGACCTGCTCAACGCTGACAATCACGCCTGAGACTGTCTCAGCGCCCTGCACCTCAACCTGCTCTCCACGTGCCTGACGGAGAAGGTCAGCTAGCGAAGGATTGCCGGACAGGTCCAGCGAGTAACTCGCGAGTGTGCGCGACAGGGGATTCTCAGCAGCGTAACGCACTGCGCGGATGCTGCCACCGTCGTGATCGCGCAGCACCAGGCTCTGCAGAAGATCGTCCATATTGGCGGACTCAACCGGCAGTGCGAACTGCTGGTCACCGCTGATGGTGCCTGAATGCTCGAAGTAGGCGACGCCGTTGGTATACAGCACCACTTTTGTTACCGGCAGATTGTCTGTCATTTCCTGCGCCAGCGTAGCACTGCCAAGGCCCGCCAGTATCGCTGCGACGGCCGTCACCATCAATCTGCTAACCCGCTTGTTTTTCATGAGACCAAGGGTACAGCCTTAAGCGGGGAGTTTCGTGAGAGGCGTTATCGGCTGGTGGTTTCAGGTTGGTTATGACTCCGTTAGGCTGCTTGCCAGGCCTGCAGCTGGTTTTGGGCATTCGCCTCCATCTCCAGCAGCCATTCCTTGCGGGGCACTCCCCCGCCGTAACCGCCAATCTTGCCACTGGCGTTGATGACCCGGTGGCAAGGGATGACGACGGCCAGCTGGTTGGCGCCGTTCGCCTGAGCCACCGCCCGGATCGCCGTGGGCCGGCCGACCCGGCGTGCCAGCTCCATGTAGGAGATGGCTTCACCGTAGGGTATGCGCATCAGTTCTTCCCAGACGCTGCGCTGGAAGTCGGTGCCCATCATCATCAGCGGTGTTTCGAACGAACTGCGCTGACCGGCGAAGTACTCTTCGAGTTCGCGGCTGATGCTCTTGAGCGGCGGGGTCATTCCGGGGACGATGGCGTACTTGCCGCGCAGGCTTTTCAGCTCGGTCTCGAGTCCGCGTCGTTCAACGAACTCGATCAAAATCAGGTGGGTCTCGCTGGCGATGGCGAGCATCGGGCCGAGTGGGGTGTCAAGCCAGGTGGCGCTCAGCACCTGCTGGTCCTTGTGGCTGGGCGGTTTGCCGATGATCCGGTTGAAGGCGTCGCGGAAGCCGCTGCCTGATTCGAAGCCTGTGTCCAGTTGTGCGTCCATCACGGTTCCTCCGTTGCGGATTGTCTGAAGGGCGAGTCCCATGCGCCTGGCCCGTGCGTACTCGAGTACCGTCATTCCGAAGCGCCGGCGGAAGTGGCGGCGAGCGGTGCTGGTGTCGATACCCATGTTGCGAAAGTCCTCTTCGCGCCAGCGCCGCTCCGGCTCGGCCTCGACCAGGGCTACGAGCCTGGCGACGAGGGCAGGTGCGACGTTCGGGTGTGAGAGCGGCCGGCACCTTCTGCACGGCCGGTACGAGGCATGCAGGGCTGCCCGTGCGTTCGGGAAGAATTCGCAGTTCTCGAAGTTCGGTTTACGCGCCGGGCAGGTGGGCCGGCAGAAAACACCAGTGGTCTTCACACCCACATAGAACACGCCTTCAAACTCGGCGTCACGGTTCAGCATCGCCTGGTACCAACTTTGCGCCTGCGGGGTGGTGACGGTGAACTGCGGTGCGTTCATGTGTCCAAGGGTACCGCGCCTTGCTGATGAAGTGCGCCGAAAATCGGGCAGCTATTTCCGGTACAGCCTGATGCCGGCTCGTATCGCGTGCTGCGGGCATGAATGCTGCGGGCCGGTTACGCTTCAGGCAACTATGGATCTGCTGAACGTGCTCGTCTGGGCCGGAACGCTCACTTTTGCTGCCACCGGTGCGCTTGTTGCCATACGCGCACAGTTTGATCTGATCGGCGTGCTGGTCCTGGCTGCTGTCACCGCAATCGGGGGAGGCTCCATCCGGGATGTGATTGTTGGCATCCTTCCGCCCAGCTCGTTTACGAATGAAGCGATGCTCTGGGCCGTGGCAGCCACGGGCCTGGCGGTGTTCCTCGCCCACCGGTTCATCAATGTGGAAAGCCGGCTGCTTTACTTCCTGGACACGTTGGGCCTGGGCATTTTTGCGACCCTCGGTGCCCAGACCGGTGTTGAGTACGGCATGGGTATGTGGGGCACTGTCTTCGCGGGGGCCGTGAGTGGCGTGGGTGGGGGCGTGATGCGCGACGTGCTCACGGACAAGGTGCCGGGCGTGTTTTACCGTGCAGGTGACTTTTACGCCTCGGCAGCAGCAATCGGGGCGCTCAGTTTCTATTTCCTTTATCCCCTTGGAACGGACCTGGCGCTGGCCAGTGCGCTGATCATCACCATGACGGTCCGCTTCGGCAGCCGCGTCCTGAAACTCCAGCTGCCCTCACCGCGTGGCTGAACCGGGATGTGTCCAGGGGCGACATCTTAAGAAACCTAAGCAGGACGCGATATACTGGCCCGCACAACACTCAGGCCGGTGAAGATAAAGGGGAGATAAGGGAGTGACGCGTCGTCTGAAAGTTCAGCTGTTGGGGCAACCCGCCCTTGAGTGGGATGGCCAGCCCGTGAACGTGCCGGCGCGGAAGTCACTGCTGCTTGTCTGTCTGCTGGCACTGCGCCAGGCCGCGGTTACGCGTGAGGAAGCCGCGACGCTGCTCTGGAATGGCCGGCTCTCCAATGTCCGGCAGGCGCTTTACCAGCTGAGGCGATTGCCTGGTGCCGAGGTCTGGCTCGAGGCTGAGGGCGACCAGCTTCTGCTTCATGCCGGGACTGATGCCGCAGAGTTCGAGCGGCACATTGAGGAAGGTCAGTTCGAGTCCGCTCTTGCACTTTGGCGGGGCAGGCTCGCGGAGGGACTGGATTTCAGTGACGCTGAGGAATTGCAGCTGCTGTTCGAGGAAGAGGCCGCCCGTCTCGAGCGGCTGTTGAGGCAGGCCCTGGTGAGCCGTGCCGGTGAGCTTGAGCTGGCCGGCTCCTTCGAGGCGGCCCTGGCTGTATGTGAACGCCTGCTGAAACTGGATCCGCTTGATGAAACGACCGTCCGCACCACCATGCGCCTGGAATTTCTGCTGAACCGTGCCACGGCCGCGCTGCGCCGTTACCGGAAGTGGGATGACCATCTCCGCAGCGAACTGTCTGAGGAACCCCGTGAGGAAACGCGACAGCTGGCTGAGGCGATTGAGAGAGGCGAGCTTCCCGGCGGTACGGCAGTGCAGGCGCTGCCCGATCCGCTCCGTCAGCTCGTGGCAGCCATCAAGGTGGGCGGCGGCAGGCTGGGAGTGGATGAACTGGCGACTGTGCTCCGCCGTGAGGCGTTCGAGGTGGCCGAGGGCCTGGGAACGCTGAACCGGATCGGCATGGTTGACGAGCACGGCCAGCTTCACCGCCCGCCATCCGAACCGCTGCCGCCCGCGCTTGCCGAACTGCTCGAAGGCCGGGTGGCCGAACTGCTTGAAAGCTTTGAAGTTGACGGTTACGAGCAGAAGCTTGCACTGGCCCGCCACTGGCTCCAGGCGCGCAAGCCGGACCGCGCCGCCCGCTGGCTCCTTGAGGGGGGCAGGGCCGCGCTCCTGGCGAACAAGCTGGACGAAGCACTGCAGGCGAGTTTCCGAGCCAGCTGGACGGGCACACCCGTACAGCGTTTCGAAGCGATGCTGGTTCTTGAGGCAATCTGCAACCGCGCCGGTGATGATTCGCTGCAGACCGCTGCGCTTGATGAAGCCGCGGACCTTGCCTGGGAACTGCAGGATGACCAGGCACTCTGCCGGGTGCAGATCGGTCGTGCCCGCTCTTACATGAGGCGGAAGCAGAACGCACTTGCCTTGCAGTATGCGGACGAAGCGCTCGGAATTGCCCAGCGCATCGGTGATACGCAACTGCTGGCTGTGGCATACAACTGCGTCGGTGCGGTGCGGTTTTCAGCCGGCGATCTGGCAGCGTCGCTGGTGGCTTTCGAAAAATGCGCTGAGCTGGATGTGGCGGGCGAGAGCGTCAGGGCGCTCAGCAACATGGGCGCAATCCATGGCATGCGTGATGAGCATGACAGGGCTTACGAGCTGTTTGAGAAAGGGCTTACCAAGGCGCGTGAGCTCGGGGACCTGATCACCGTGTCAGCCTGCCTCAACAACCTGTCGGCATCAGCCGAGCGGCTCGGGGTGTATGACCGTGCGCTGAAACACCTGCACGAGGGCAGGCAGCTGGCGAGACGGCTTGGTGACCGCCCGATGGAAAGTCAGCTGATCCATAACCTGTCGATCATCTACATGCGCCAGGGCTCTTATGGACCTGCCTGGAACACGTGCTGGGAAGTCATCGAGGAGGGTGAACGCGCTGCCGATCTGGCCCTGCAGGCACAGGGCTACTCCCAGGCCGCCGATGTCGCCCATCGCTGCGGTGCACATGCACGTGGGAAGGAGCTGCTGGACAAGGCGGGTGAACTGCTGCGGGAGCTCGGTGACAGCAGGCGCCTGCTCACGCACGAGGCATCCGTTGTGGTGGCAACAGAAAGGCCGCACGACCAGATTCCGGAGCAGGTCAGGGCGGTACTGAAGTTCGGCATGACCAGTATCTACCACTGGCTGCTGCTGGAACTGGCCTTCGGCAGCGAGGACCGGGAAGTGGGCCTGGCCTTCCTGGAAGGAGCCGGCTGGGTGGGGCCCCATCAGGAATTCGTGGCCCAACTGGCCCGTGCCCGGCTGCTGATGCTCGCGCCGGTAAAAGGAGACGAAGCTGAACTGGCGGACATCGGCGGACGCATTGCCCAGGTGGTTGAGACGAGTGAGTTCGCGGAGGCACCGCTGGCGTGTCAGCTGCTGGCTGAGCTCGGCGCTGACGCCTCAGACGGTCTGAACATATGGCCTCAGCACCGGGATGAACTGCTGGCGGAGCAGGCCCGGGGCCTGCCGCGCGACCTGGCGCAGTCCCTCCGGGAAATGCCTCAGAACTGGTTCAGCTCAGTCCGCCAGAGTTGACGGCGGCAAAACAAGCCTTGACGGCACGCTGACCAGATCCTGGGACAGTCCCACATACACGTGATAGTTGTACAGCACGCGCTCAAGGTAGTTGCGGGTTTCCTGTGCGTCGATCAGGCGGTACCACTCATTGCGGTCACCCTGCACCTCATCACCGTCAAACAGGCGTCCTATGTAGCCCTGTCCCCGGTTGTAGGACGCAACCGCCAGCTGCAGATCGCCGTCGAAGTAATTGAGCAGCCAGTTCAGATAGAACGCGCCGTAGCGCACGTTGTCGGCCACATCGAACATGTCGGCGGGTTCCTCGCGCTGCAGTTCCGCCAGCCAGTCCCAGGTGGAAGGGACGACCTGCATCAGGCCCCGCGCGTCGCTGGTTGAGACTGCCAGCGGATAGAAGGCTGATTCCTGGCGCATCACCGACCATACGAGCTCGGGTTCGGTGCCGGTAAGTTCGGCTGCGGCCGCAACTTCAGCGGGGAATGCTTTCGGCCAGGCGAGTTCCCAGACCGAGCGGTCATCGGGGTACGTGCTGAGCAGCTCCTGCGCCGCCACGCGGCTGTGGCGGTATTCACCGAATGCCTGCAGGGTGCGGACGATCGCCAGGCGCTCCTGTGCGTCTGTAGCGCTGCGCAGGGCGAACAGCAATTCACCTGCCGCTGCGTCCGGATCAAGGGCACGGGCCAGGGAATTGGCGACTCCGACTGCTTCAGGCTCTGCTTCCGGCAGGTCGGCAGTCTCCCCAGGCTCCGGCAGGCTGAGCGGTTCGCCAAGCACCAGTGCATAGAAACTGCCTCCCGGAATCAGCGACCGGGCGAGCTCAGCGGTTGCCTCATCACCGAGCCGGTTGGCCAGCACCAGTGCGCGGTAAGCGGACTGGTGCGCGTAGGCCGATGTGCCTTCCGCCAGGCGCAGGTAGAAGCGGAGTGACTCCTGCTCCCGTCCTGCCCGCTCCAGCAGGTCCGTGGCCAGCCACAGATGGTACGGGTCGCCACTGGCGTACAGGAAATCAGCCGCTGCAGTGAGGTCGCCGGCGCGGTTGGCCAGCAGGCCACGTCCGTAAAGAGCGTTTGACCCCGGCAAGGCCGCGAACTGGGCATCCGCCACCTCGTTGTTTGCCAGATAGAAATTCGACCAGGCGCGACCCAGCAGTGCTTCGCTGCTGTCAGGCACCTCATCGAGCCAGCGTTCGTAGGCGTCCAGGCCAGCGGCGTGATTGCCGAGTGCGCGCTGGGCGGGCGCCTCAATCGACGGGGCTGCGCGTCCGTCCAGTGCATTGAGCGCGGCGCCGTTCTGCCGTGCGGCAAGATAGATTGCGGCGCGGCGGTACGGGTCCTCAACCAGGCGCCCGATGCCTTCCATGGCTTCAGCCGCCGGCAGGGCGTCCTCAAAATTGTCGATTGCAACCGCGGTTTCACCTGCTGCTTCGGCTGTGCGTGCGATTTCCATGCTGAAGGCACGGTTTTCACCGCGGGCCAATGCGTCAACGATGCGGAGTTCCTGGGCGCGCACGTAATGTGGCAGGCGCTCAGCGGCACTCAGCGACGCGTTCCGTGCCAGCGTGAGCGCAGACCGGTATGCGAGGAACGAGTCGTCTCTGGTGCTCAGTTCGGCCAGCACGGCGGTGTCACCGGTGCGGAGGGCTTCGCGGTAAGCGAGGTAACCTTCCAGCCCTTCGGCGGCCAGCGGGTCAACAACCGCCACTTCCACCTCGAGGCGCGGTATCGGTTTGCCATAGATTGCGTCAAGTAATGCGTCCCGACCGAAGAACACAACAAGTGCGATCAGGGACACGACGATAAGCAGCAGCGTCTGCAATACCTTCATCACATGAGCACCTTAACCGCTATGCGGCTGATGAGACTGAGAGTCATGAACTGAACGGTCCATATGATAGCCTCCGGTAGCCTAATGTGCCTATCACAAGGGCAGGACTGGTGAACAACGTGTCAGAGAAATCACTGAACGAACAGCGCAACCAACGGATCAGCAATCTGCAGGAACTGAGCGAAAGCGGCTTCGAGAAGT
This sequence comes from uncultured bacterium, assembly GCA_964587295.1. Lineage (GTDB taxonomy): Bacteria > Deinococcota > Deinococci > Deinococcales > Trueperaceae > CALDPK01. The sequence continues at coordinate 1,506 of CAZPLV010000057.1, read as the reverse complement.
ACCCCTATACCTTCACTCCCACGCACGCCGCCGCGCAGCTGCAGGAGCAGTATTCGGCCGCTGAACCCGGTGACCGCTTCGAGGAACCAGTGACGGTGGCCGGACGGCTCATGACGATACGGGGCATGGGCAAGGTGACGTTCGCAACGGTACAGGACGCCAGTGGCCGCATCCAGGCGTTCTTCCAGCGGGACACCCTCGAGCGCTACCGCAGCCTGAAGCGTTTCGACCTGGGTGACTGGATTGAGGTCAGCGGTCCGCTCTTCACGACCAGGACGGGCGAACTGACCATCGAAGTCAGCGACTTCCGGCTGCTGGTGAAGTCACTCAGGCCCTTGCCGGACAAGTGGCACGGGGTGACCGACAAGGAACTGCGTTATCGCCAGCGGCACCTTGACCTGATGACCAGCCCGGAGCACAAGCGTGTGTTTGAATTGCGCAGCCGCAGCATCAGTCTGATGCGCAGGTTCCTGGAGGACCGCGGTTTCCTGGAGGTCGAGACGCCGGTGCTGCAGGCCATTCCGGGGGGCGCAGAAGCCCGGCCGTTCATCACCCACCACAATGCGCTTGACCATGACTACTACCTGCGCATTTCCCTGGAGCTGTACCTGAAGCGGCTCATAATCGGCGGTTTTGACGCCGTGTTTGAAATCGGCCGCAACTTCCGCAACGAAGGCATCAGCTACAAGCACAATCCCGAGTACACGATGATCGAGCTCTACTGGGTGGGCCGTGATTACCTGGACATCCTGAAGCTGGTCGAAGACATGTTTGCCTACATCCTGACGGAAATCACCGGCGGCACAGTGATCGAGTACCAGGGCAAGAAGCTGGACTTCACGCCGCCCTGGCCGCGCATTGACTACACCGAGGAAGTGGCGCGCAGGGCCGGTTTCGGATTCGGCCTGCTGGACGAGCCACGCGTTCGCGAGTGGGTGAGGCAGAACCTGCCGGGCGGTGAGGATGTTCCGCTGGCCGACCAGCCTTTCAACCAGATCATCAACAAGCTGTACGACATCTATGTTGAGCCGCATCTGGAACAGCCGACATTTGTAATGGATCATCCGCTGGCAATCAGTCCGCTCGCCCGCCGGCACCGTTCCCGCGAAGGCGTGACCGAGCGCTTCGAACCTGTGGCGATGGGCATGGAGCTGGGCAATGCTTTCAGCGAGCTCAATGATCCCATCGATCAGCGTGCCCGCTTCGAGGAGCAGCTGGCTCTTCGCGAAGCCGGTGATGATGAGGCGCATCACCTTGACGAGGACTTCCTGGCGGCCCTCGAGTACGGCCTGCCGCCCACCGGTGGCCTGGGCCTGGGAATCGACCGTCTGGCCATGCTCATTGCGGATCAGCCGAGCATCCGTGACGTCATTCTCTTCCCGCTGCTGAAGCCTGAGAACTGAGCAGCAAGCCGGGGTACTTGCATTACACAGGTTTCTCAGGTAATAATCACCTCAAGCTTTGAGAAGTCTCCGCACCCCGCTGCCCCCCCGGCGGAGAGATTCT
>CAZPLV010000056.1:0-9948 GCA_964587295.1 uncultured bacterium | reverse complement strand
AGCTCGATCCGCAGCACCGCTTCCTCATAGGCAGTCCAGATCTCAATGGTATCGCCACGGGCGCGGAACCGGCCGGGAGCCAGTTCAACGTCATTGCGGTCGTACTGCTGGGTGATCAGCCGCTCCAGGATCTCGTCACGGGTCATGGTGGAGCCGGCCTGCAGAATCATGTTCAGCTGCTGGTAGGTGACCGGTGAACCCAGGCCGTAAATCGCTGAGACGGAGGCGACCACGACCACGTCGCTGCGCGTCAGCAGGCTGCGGGTGGTGGAGTGGCGCAGGCGTTCGAGTTCCTGGTTGATGTTCGCGTCCTTCTCGATGAAAAGATCGCGTGCCGGAACATACGCTTCCGGCTGGTAGTAGTCGTAGTAAGAGATGAACATCTCGACAGCCGCGTCCGGGAAGAATTCGCGGAACTCGGCTGCCAGCTGGGCAGTCAGGATCTTGTTGGGCGCAAGGATGAGCGCCGGGCGCTGCACCTTTTCGATGATTTTGGCCATCGCAAAGGTCTTGCCCGTCCCGGTGGCACCCAGCAGGGTCTGATAACGCAAGCCGTCACTCAGACCGTCCGCCAGCGCGGCAATTGCGGCCGGCTGGTCTCCGGTCGGTTCGAATGGGGCCTGGACCTTCAGTGACATGCCGTTAATGACACCACATCCGGACCGTCCGCGCTGTAGCCTCCGGCGCGGGACAGTCCGCTCAGCCGGTGGGCTGGCTGAACTGCCGCTCGTAAAGGCTGCGGTACAGTCCGCCTTCGCCGACCAGCTCAGTGTGACTGCCCTGCTGGACGATACGTCCCTGCTCGAGTACGACAATCCGGTCAGCATTGTGCACCGTTGACAGGCGGTGGGCGATTACGAAAGTGGTGCGGCCTCTCATCAGCCGGTCAAGTGCGGCCTGCACCAGTGCCTCAGACTCGCTGTCCAATGCGCTGGTGGCCTCATCAAGAATCAGGATGCGCGGGTCACGCAGCAGGGCACGGGCAATCGCAACCCGCTGGCGCTGCCCGCCGGACAGCGTCAGGCCACGGTCACCCACCAGGGTGTCGAGGCCGTCCTCCAGCCGGTCACTGAATTCCAGCACATTGGCTGCCCTGGCAGCCTCGATGGCCGCGTCGTCACTCGCTTCGAAGCTGCCGTAGCGGATGTTGTCCAGAATCGTGCCGCTGAACAGCACCGTTTCCTGAAAGACGACACCCATGTTGCCCCGCAGGTCGTCCAGGGCGATGTCGCTGAGCTTGCGGCCGTCCAGCGTGATGCTCCCGGACTGGGGATCAAAGAACCTGCTGACCAGGGTTACCAGACTCGTCTTGCCGGCACCGCTCGGTCCCACCAGGGCGATGACTTCGCCCGGTTCGGCCACAAGGCTCACATCGTGCAGCACCTTTGTGCCTGTCGGATAGGCGAAGGACACCCCGTTAAACTCGATCCGGCCCTCCACGGGACCCAGCGGAACGGGATTCACCGGTTCGCTCAGGCTGGGCTGCTCATCGAACAGTTCAAAGATGCGCCGGCTCGCACCGATGGCCTGCTGCAGTTCGGTATAGAGCCCTGTGAGGGTTCCGACCGCGGCGCCGATGGTGATTGTCAGTATGAGGAAGGCGACCAGGTCACCCGGCTGCAGGGCACCGGCCAGCACCTGTCGGCCCCCGAACCAGAGCACGAAAGCAATGCCCGTGAAGACGAGCAGGCCGGTGACGGGAATGAAGACCGCGCGGCCGAATGCCCGCCGTTTCGCCAGAGCGAATGATTCAGCGATCAGACCGGTGTAACGGTTTGATTCATGGGCCTCGGCCACGAACGACTTCACGACCCGGATGCCGGCAAGTGCTTCCTCGGCCACGGCGTTGGCTCCGGCGACACTGTCCTGGAACCGGGTGCTGATGCGGCGCAGGAAGCGGCCAAAAAACAGGGCCACGGCCAGTACCACCGGCACGACAGCCAGCAGGAACAGGGTCAGCTGACTGTTGATGAACAGGAGCACAACTATGCCGCCGAGCAGCGAGACGACCTGGCTGGTGAAATGGGCGAGAGTCTGGGAGACTGCCCCCTGCACCGTAGCCACGTCCGAGGTGAGCCGTGAGGTGAGCTCGCCCGTGCGGCGGGCCTGAAAGAAGGCAGGGGACAGGCCCAGGACGTGCCGGTACAGCTGGCTGCGCAGGTCAGCCACCACCCCTTCGCCGGTGACGCCCAGCATGTAGCTGCGCAGGAAACCGAAAACTGCCTCCAGCAGGAACAGTCCCAGCATCAGTCCCAGAATCAGGTTCAGGCTGTTCCGGGCAGTGTCCACGGCACTGGCAGCGAATGCCTCGTTGAACAGCTCGCGCGCCAGCAAGGGCAGGGCAAGGGCCAGGATGCTGGCCAGCACGGTGGCAACCATGCCTGTGATGAGCTGCCGGCGGTAAGGTTTCGTGAATGCAAAGGCACGCCTCAGCTGACTGAAGTCAATCGGTTCCCGGGGACCGTCCGGCCTGCTGCGCCGCCTCATCATCCCGGTTCGGCGTCAGCCCGGAACAGGCCCGCCTGGCCCGCAGGCGGTACCAGGCCCAGATGACTGTAGGCAGCGGCGGTTGCAACCCTGCCGCGCGGAGTCCGCTGCAGAAGACCCGACTGGATCAGGAATGGCTCGTAAACCTCTTCCAGGGTTGCCCGGTCCTCACCGACTGCCGTTGCCAGCGTGTCGAGACCTACCGGGCCACCGGCAAACTTGCTGATGATGGCTTCCAGGATGGCCCGGTCACGCCGGTCCAGCCCGGCGTCATCAATGCCCAGCTCAGCCAGCGCCATGCGGGTGCGGTCGAGGCTGACACTGTCCTCACCGGCCACGTCCGAGTAGTCCCTTACCCGCCGCAGCAGGCGCTTGGCGATTCGCATGGTGCCGCGCGAGCGCCGTCCGATTTCCATGGCCGCATCGGAATCCAGGCTGAAGCCGAGCAGCCTCGAATCCCTGTCCACGCCTTCAGCGAGTTCAGAGCTGGTGTAATACTCGAGATGCTCGATGATGCCGAAGCGGCTGCGCATCGGCCCGGTGATCAGGCCCGGTCTGGTGGTCGCCCCGACGAGCGTGAAACGCGGCAGGTCGAGCCGGATTGTGCGGGCTGCCGGACCCTGGCCCAGCACGATGTCGATCTTGTAGTCCTCCATCGCCGGGTACAGGTGCTCTTCGGCGACGCGGCCGAGCCGGTGGATTTCATCGATGAAAAGTACGTCGCCCTCTTCGAGGGCGTTGGTGAGTATTGCTGCCAGGTCGCCGGGTTTTTCAATGGCAGGGCCGCTGGTAACGCGGATTCCCACACCGAGTTCATAGGCGATAATGTGGGCCAGAGTGGTCTTGCCCAGGCCTGGCGGACCGTAAAGCAGTACATGGTCCAGCGCTTCGCTGCGGCCGCGGGCGGCTTCCAGATAGACGCTGAACTTCTCCTTCAGGCGGGTCTGGCCAACGTAGTCAGCAAGCCGGGTTGGCCGGAGTGTAGCGTCTTCCACACGGATGAGCCTATCACGATGCTGCAGGCATTTCTGCCCGTTGCGGCGTGTCCGGGACAGCCTGTTCGAGACCTGGAATCACACCGGCGGGATCATCAATGACCAGTGCCCCGCCGCTGACGCTGACCGTGACGGTGCCGTTCGCCAGCCGGTAGCGCACATCATCCGGCGTGATGCGTTCACTGGCTCCCGCATGCATGAGCGGCGTCTTCACATTGTCCAGGAACGTGTGCATTTCCTCATCGCCGAGCCGCGACAGGTGCAGCCGGTAGAGCCGGCTCTTTTCCAGATAGATGCGCACCCAGCGTGGCGACTGCCAGTTGATGAACACGAAAACTGCCTGGAACACGGTGCCGGCGGCAAGTGCCCACCAGACTCCCTCCACGCCCATGCCGAGGCGCAGGGCCAGGAACCAGGCGAGCGGCACGACGATTATCCAGCGGCTCAGGATCGCACCCCACATGCCCGGGGTTGTGTCGCCGGCGCCCCTGAGGGCACCGTTGGCAATCATGGCGTAGGCCAGGAACGGCAGCACCAGGCCGTTGATTCTTATGTAACTGGTGCCCGCGGCGTGCAGCACCTCGTTGGCGCTCGGATCGAACAGCCGCATGACCTGCGGTGCAAAAATGACCAGCGGAATCGCGATGGCTGTCATGACGCCCATGCCCAGCAGGATGGCTGCGTCACCACGGCGCCTGGAATCATGGCGTCGCCAGGCACCAAGGGCCTGACCCACGACGCTGGTGGCAGCAATGCTGATAGCCAGACCGGGCATGAAGGCAAGTGATTCCACCTGCAATCCCACGGCCAGGGCACTCGCGCCCAGAGTTCCGGCGGCGGTGGCAGTGACAATCCTGATCACCAGCAGCTGCGAGGTGTTGCGCACGATGCCCTGCAGGCCGGAGGGGATACCGATGGACAGGATCTCGCGGAATGCCTGCAGGTTGGGCCGGTAGGTGCCCAGGCCCAGCCGGACGATGTTGCGCCCGGAATACATGACCCAGATGCCGACAGCGGCGGCTATGCCCCGACTGAGAACCGTGCCGATCGCGGCCCCGGCGACGCCCAGCGCGGGAACAGGGCCGAAGCCGAACATGAACGCCCAGTTCAGGAACACGTTCAGTATGTTCATGCCAATGGCGATCCACAGCGGCGTGACCGTGTCGCCTGACCCCTGCATGAGCGAGCTTATGGTCAGGTTGAGGACCATGAAGATTATGCCGCCGAACATGATCTGCAGGTAGACGGTGCCCAGTTCCACGGCCAGCGGATCGCCGCCGGAGTTCAGGAACACCAGCAGCGGGCGGGCCAGCAGCACACCCAGTCCGCCGAGGACAATCCACATGATCACGCCCAGTGAAATCGACTGGTGCGCAACGTTCGACAGTTCCGTCTCGTCGCGGGCACCCTTGGCCTGGGCGGCCAGAGCCATGGAGGCTGCCGTGATGGACATGAAAGCCACCAGCACCAGCATGTTGATGCTGTTGGACATTCCGATGGCCGCGATCTCAACAGGCCCGAGGCGGCCGGCAAAGAATACGTTGGTGACATTGGTGAGTGATTGCAGGCTGTTGGCCAGGATTACGGGCAGTGCTAGTTTCCAGACCGGACCGAAGTGGGGGAGGAGGTCTGAAAACCACTGCTTCATGACCGATGAGTCTACCGCGCCCCGGCTGGCCCGGACGTGTCGCTGCGCGCTTGTACGCGGACTGCCCGCCGTCGCCCGTGGCGTGTATCCTGATGCCTGAATGAATTCGCGGAATGCGCCACGTGCTGGCGGGCGCGGGGAGGCTGACCAGTTATGGAAACTTATCCGATAAAGATCGGAACCGTGGAACGGGAACTCAATGTCGTTGATGTCGGTGGGGTGTCGATTGCCCTGCTGAACCTGCTGGGCGACACGGAACTGACTGAAGCCGCCGCGGCCGAGCTCGTGAAACTGATGCCCGCTGATGTCGAGGCACTGGTGACGCCGGAGGTCAAGGCGGTGCCGCTGGCCCATGCCATGAGCAGGCTCAGCGGCATTCCGTATGTGGTCGTGCGCAAGACAGCGAAACCGTACATGGTCGGTGCGCTGAGCCGTTCGGTCGTGAGCATCACCACCGGCAAGCCGCAGGACCTGGTGGTGGACGGGGCCGACCGGCCGCGCATTGAAGGACGCAAGGTCGCAATCGTGGATGACGTCGTGTCCACCGGCGGGACGCTCAGCGGACTGATTGACCTGCTGCATGAGATCGGCGGAGAAGTAATCGCCACCCTGGTGGTGTTCACCGAGGGGCAGGAACGCTCTGACGTCACCGCACTCGGTCATCTGCCGCTGTTCCCGGTCGGAGGCGCCGGCAGCAGCTGACCGCAACGGCGCGGACCGCACCTGAACCGGGACGGACTGTCCGCGGCGGTATCATCTGCCTGAGCATGAGCACAGCTGACGACGTAAAGGAAAGAATAAGATCCCTGCTCGACATCGCCGACGTCATCGGCGAGACAGTCGTGCTGAAAGCCGCCGGTACAAACCGGCTCAAAGGGCTGTGCCCGTTCCACAACGAAAAGACACCCTCGTTCCATGTGAACCAGGAGCGGGGCTTCTATTACTGCTTTGGCTGCCAGGCGCGTGGCGACGTGTTTGATTTCGTGATGCAGACCGAAAGCCTGAGCTTCCCGGATGCACTGCGGCAGCTCGGCAGCCGGGTCGGCATCGAAGTGGAAACGCAGGCGCCCGGCAAGAGCCGCAGGAGTGACCTGTGGCGCGTCAATGAGGTGGCCCAGGAGTACTTCCTCGGCAACCTGAAGGGCGAGCCGCTTGACTATTTGCTGGGACGCAGGCTCAGCAGCGAGTCGGTTGCCCGCTTCGGCCTCGGCTTTGCTCCCGACGGCTGGGACGGACTGATGCGTTTTGCCGCCGGCCGAGATGTACACGCCGATGACCTGCTGGCAGCCGGGCTGCTGGTTGAGAACGAGAAGGGCAGCCGCTACGACCGCTTCCGCAACCGCATAATCTTCCCGATCCGGGACCCGCTGGGCCGCATCGTCGGATTCGCGGGCCGCATCATGGGTGAGGGTCAGCCGAAGTACCTCAACACCCCCGAAACCGACCTGTTCCGCAAGGGCGAGCTGCTCTACGGCCTCGACCTGGCGCGTGGTGCCCTCCGCGAGAGCGGCGAGGCGCTGCTGGTCGAAGGTTACATGGACGTAATCGCCCTCCATCAGACGGGCTTTGCAAATGCAGTGGCCTCACTCGGCACTGCCCTGACCAAAGAGCATGCCGACCTGCTGGCCAGGCAGGATGTGCGCCACCTTTTCCTCGCATTTGACGGTGACGCCGCCGGCCAGCGGGCAACCATGGCAGGACTCGACCAGAGCATCGGCAGGAATTTCCTTGTGCGTGCAGTCCGTGTCCCCCAGGGCAAGGATCCCGCCGACGCCGTACTTGACGGCGACCCGGCCGACTTCCGGGCAGCACTGGACGCAGGGCTGTCCGAGGTCGAGTACCGCTTCCGGATGACCGTGGGCAACCATGACCCAGCAACTGACCGGGGCAGGCAGGCAATCCTCAACGAACTGCTCCCTGCCATGAGGCCCCGTGGGGTGATTGATCCTGTTGCCGCCGAACTGAGGCGCCTGGTCGTCACCGAACTCGACATCAATGAGTCTGCGCTGGCAGCGATGCTCGAGGCCCGGGGCAAAGGCCGGATCAATGAGGTGCAGGCGCGCGGGCTCAGGCGGTCGGGTGACCGGACCCGGGAACTGGAACTTGAGATCGTGGCGCTGCTGCTGCAGGACCCCGATGGCCTCAAACACCGGCTCAGACGGCTCAGGGGTGCGGTTCCGCAGCTCGAGGAATCGGTGCTGGGAGAGTTTCTCGATCTGGCCACGCAGTATCCTGACCAGCCTGAACGCCTGCTCGAGAAGTTCGGTGAGCGCGAAGGCGGAGCGGTCGTATTTGAACGGCTTCTGACAATGGACGAGGGCGCTGGCCCGCGCTTTGACCTGGACCTTCAGATCGAGAAGGCGCTTTCAAGGCTGCGTGAACTGTCGCTGGCGGCGACAGGTGCCGAGCGACGGCGTGACCTGCAGGCACGGTTTGAGGAAGTGGGCCGCATAATCGCGACCGGGGAACTGCCGGCCGAGAAGCTGGAAGAGTACTACCGTGAACTGGATGAACTGGGCAGCCTGCTGACTGCCCGGGATGCGGAACGCCGTCTGCGGAGTCAGCGGCGGTGACTCTTGTACCCGGGATTCCGGACAGGGACAAAAGCCCTCGTTGACACTCCCGGGCCCCGCTGCTATGCTTCTTTCTTGGTACGCGCGCGAGCTTTTCTGGCTCATCCGGCGCGCTGTTTTTTGTACATCCCGGTTGCTGAAAGACCCGGTTGGCCCGCTTCGGGCTTACCGTCTCAGGCATGGGTGAGAGGAGGGTCGTTCTGGAAGCTCAAGGCGAACAGTTACTGCAGAACCTGATCAACCGCGAGCAGACTCTGGCGGCCAAGGTCGAGGAAGCCCGTAAAGAGGCTGACAGTCTGATTGAGCAGGCACGTGCCGAAGCTGCAGGACTCATGCAGAAAGCCCAGGCTGATGCCGAAGCACTGCAGTCCAGGCTCAGGCAGGATGCCGAGAAGCAGGCTGAAACCATCCGCGAGGAAACTGTCGCAGCTGCCCGTTCCGATGCCGATGCATTAAGCGGCAAAGCGGAAGGCGCCAAGGCAGAAGCACTCAAGATTGTCATGGAGCGCATCCTGTCGTGATTGCTGAAATGGACCAGCTCACTGTCGTAGGGCGTCGCAGCGTGGCCAATGAGGTGATGCAGGCTCTGCAGAACCTCGGTGTCGTGCAGGTTGATCCGCTCAGTATTGACAGTGAGACCGGGCTCAGGCGCGTTCAGCTGGAGGGTGAGGACAGGCAGCAGGCCGATCGCTGGCACGAGCTGCATGCCCGCAGTGCCCAGTTGCTGGACGTGCTGGCTGCATACCCGGCCGGCAAACCCGCAGCACGTACGCAGGCTGTGCCTGCCACTGCCGAGCAGGAAGCCTGGCTCAGCGGTGTAGGCAGCAGCATTGATGCCCTCGTGGCTGAGCGCGCTGACGCACGTGATGAACTTGATCTCATCGGAACCTACCTGCCGGTATTCCGGCTGGCGGCACCGACCCTGGGACGGCTCGAGTCCAGTGAGTACCTTGAGGGTACCGCCGTAATCGCCTCGCCCCGGGACATTGATGAGGTCCGTGCAGCGCTTTCCGAAGCTCTGGACGGACGGGTCGAAATCGACACCCGTCCCTACGGCAACGACGTGATCATCCTGATCGCCTCCATGAAGCGCGACCGTCCGGCACTCCGTTCCGGACTTGGCCGCACAGGCCTGGCGCCGCTTGAGCTGCCGCTCCGTTACCGTGAGCACGGTACGTCCAAAGCAGTTCATGTGATGGAGGAACGTTCCCAGGCCCTGCCCCGCCGCCTCAAGGCTGTGGAGGAAGAGCTTGCCCGCCTTGCAGAGGCACACAGCGGCCGGCTCAGGCAGATCAACCAGCATGCGGCCAACCAGGCCCTGCGTTTCGACACGATGGGTCACCTGGCTGAGGGTGAGTACAGCTTCGCACTGCGGGGCTGGGTACCTTCGGCAAACACGCGCAACGTGAGTGAGGCACTGCGCCGCCAGTTCAGCGACGACATCGTCGTTGAATCACGCGCTGCAGACACCCATCAAGACCGGTCTGTTCCGACGAAACTCGAGAACAAACCCTGGGCCCGTCCGTTCGAGCTGCTGCTCGGACTGTTCAGCCCACCCGGTTACGGCACTTTCGATCCGACGTGGACCCTGGCAGTCTTCTTCCCGCTCTACTTTGGCATCATCGTCGGTGACATGGGCTTCGGCCTCATGTTCCTGCTGCTGGGCATCTGGCTGCGCAACCGCGGCCTGAGCGGCAAGAGCCTGTCCACCGGTCCCATCGGCATCACCATCGACCCGAAAACCCTGCCAAGTGTCGGGATGATCAGCATCTGGCTGGGTGTGTGGAGCATCATCTGGGGCTTCATCTTCGGCGAGTTCATGGGCAACTTCCTTGAACGCTGGCCGGTCGGCAACCCGCTGTTCTACCCGCCCAGCCACGGTGACACGGGTATCCTGCCCATCATCCTGTTCCGGGTTGAGGAGTACCAGCCCCTGCTGGTCATGACTCTGGGACTCGGTGTCCTGCAGGTCGTCGGCGGCTGGGTCATCCGCGCCATTGAGGGCCACAAGCACGGCGACCGCAGTCACTTTTTCGAAGGCATCGGCATGGCAGTTGGACTGCTGGCGCTGGTGCTGTTCGCCTGGGCGTTCATGAGCAACATGCTCATCACGCCAATCCTGATTGCCTGTGGCATTGGGGCCCTGGTCTTCGTGGTCTGCATGATTATTGCCAGGATGCCGCTGATGGCTGTTGAGCTGATTTCCAACTCGGGCAACATCCTTTCCTACCTCCGTCTGTTCGCA
>CAZPLV010000055.1:2105-9987 GCA_964587295.1 uncultured bacterium | reverse complement strand
AGCCGCCGAAGGCGCCGATATGGCCTTCGTCGTGCAATTCGTTGAGGGTGTCAACGGCGAGGCTGACCGGAACCGCCGGATCATCCCGGTGCAGCAGGTACACGTCAATACGTCCGGTACCCAGGCGTTTGAGTGACGAGAACAGATCCTCACGGATTGCGCTCCTGTTGATGCGCGGCTGCCCCTCGTAAGGGTGTCCGCCCTTGCCGATGATTGTCAGTCCGGATCGGTTGTCACGCTCGCGCATCCAGGCGCCAAGCACGCTTTCACTGCGACCGCCGCCGTAATTCTCGGCAGTGTCAAAAGTGTTGCAGCCCAGGGCCATACAGGCGTCGAGCAGGGCGAATTCCGCCTCGAGGTCTACCCCCTTAAGCATGGCGGTTCCCTGGACGTTGCGGCAGATTCCGTTCGGCACTCCCGGCAGGCTCGGCATGGTCATGCCGTTTCACCCGCTGGCCGCAAGTACACGGGGTTGCTGATGGCGCGGCGCCAGGGATGCCGGCTTGCCTCAGACAGCACGGCCGGCGCGAATGACTCCAGTTCCGCCAGCAGGCCGGGCAGTGACGCAGCTGCGATGACCTCAATCCGGATGTAGAGACTGCCTGCTGGCACCTCCCATTCGTCAGTGAAATCAGCAGAATCTATTTCTGCCGTGCGCATCACACCGCCGGAACCGATCCAGTGCAGCGTGTCCCCGGCAGCACCCTGGATGCGGGCTCTGACGGCAAGCGGTCCGTCACTGTCTACGGTTGCGCCCATGCCGGCACCGGCCACTTCCAGTTCGAGCCGCGGACCCTCAGGCCCTTCACTCACGTAAGCCTGACCGGCCTTGATGGCCCGGAGTACCGAGGCGGTGTCGGGCTTGTCCAGGTAGAGCCAGGTGGTGGGTGAGCCGACCTGCAGGGCCGGGTGATCGCTGTCGGGGTAGCCGGGCTGATGCCGGTCGCTGCCGCCCACCAGGCTCAGGCGCCGGCCCGAGCGCAGCTGCTCGTCATAACGCTGCAGCGAATCCCAGTTGCGGGCCGGCCAGGGACCCTGCCATGCTTCCAGGCTGTCGGCCGCTTCTGGTACGGGGTACTCCCAGTCGCAGCCGATGCAGTCGGGAGTGACCTTGGGATGGTTGACAGAGAACAGTCCGCCGCGTTCATGCACGTGAGCCACCAGCCGGTCCAGGTCCCCGGGCGCCTCAATGCGGAAGTCAACCCAGCCGTCAACTCCCCAGACATTGGCGTGGCCGTTGTAGGTGGTGACCTCCTCGCCGGGCACCAGCAGCAGCTCCGGACCGCTGCGTTCGGCCAGTTCCCGGTGGTGGGCATGGGTGTTGTGGTCGGTCACTGCCAGAAACTCCAGCTGACGCTCACGCGCCGCCCGGATCAGGTCGTCAAGGCTGCCGCGGGCGTCGCTGTAATGCGTGTGGCTCTGCAGGTCACCCCGGTACCAGCGGGGCCCCTTATCAGTCAGGGCAGCAGGCGACACCACGGAATCCGCAGCGGCGTTCACTTCCGGCGTGGAGAACCTGACCTCCACCCGGTAATCCGCGCCAGCCGGAGCGACGCGGGCGAGGCCCAGCATCACCTGCCACGTGCCGGCTTTGATCTCGCCGGGCAGGTAACCCGGGGTGGCATCAGCAGCGCTTACGAAGATGCTCCGGCGCGCGCTGCCGCTCCAGCCGCGGAAGCCGCTTGCCGCTGGGAATGGCCCGGCGTCCTGGTCCAGCAGCCCGAGGTCCACTGTGGTGCCGCCGGCGGCATCAAACTCGTAATGCACGTCAATCCGGCCCGTTCCTGGAGGAACGTCAAACGGAAGGTACTTATACATGCTGGCTTCGCGCTCAGCCGCCGTCACGCGGCCCTGCCAGACCTTCATCCGTCGAGTCGCCGTCCGTCCTCACCGAACAGGTGCAAGTGCTCCGGTTCACAGCTGACGGTCACCTCGGCTGCAACGTCAGGAAGGTCGTCCCCGAACAGACGCGTGGTAATCAGGGTTTCTCCGTTGCGCATGATCACCAGGGATTCGGGTCCAAGCGGTTCCACGGCGTACAGGGCGCCGCTGAGTACGGCGCAGTTGTCGCGGGCGCCCAGCTCCAGGTGCTCGGGTCTGACCCCGAGTGTCAGTTTGGCGCCGTCACGTACCCCGTCCAGCCGGGCCGCCAGGTGGCCCACCGGTATGTCCACGATTGCGCTGCGCAGGTGCCCGGCTTCAAGGGTCACCGGCAGCAGGTTCATGGGTGGACTGCCGACGAAGTTCGCCACGAACTCCGTGGCCGGCCGGTGATAAACCTCGAGCGGCGGCGCAAACTGGACAATCCTGCCGCTGTCCATCACGGCAATCCGGTCCGCCAGTGCCATCGCTTCAGCCTGGTCGTGCGTCACGTAGAGGCTGGTGACGCCCAGTTCACTCTGCAGGTGCTTCAGAAAGCTGCGGGCTTCCAGCCGCAGTTTGGCGTCCAGGTTCGAGAGAGGCTCATCAAACAGGAACACTTGGGGCTTGTGAACAACCGCGCGGGCAACAGAGGTGCGCTGCTGCTGCCCGCCGGAAATCTGGCCGGGACGGCGCTCGAGCAGATGCTGGATCTGCAGGTTCCGGGCCACTTCCTCAGCCCGGGCTTTGCGATCAGCCACGCTGGCCCCGCGCACCTTGAGTGGGTAGGAGATGTTGTCGCTGATGGTCATGTGCGGAAACAGCGCGTAATCCTGGAACACCATGCCGATGTCGCGTTCCTTGGGCTTGGCGTCCGTCACGTCCTTGCCGTCAATCAGGATTCGCCCGTGGGTGGGCTGTTCGAGCCCGGCCATCAGCCGCAGCGTCGTGGTCTTGCCGCAGCCACTCGGCCCGAGCAGGCAGATGAATTCTCCGTCCTGGATGTCAACGGAAATATCGTCAACCGCCTTCACCGCCCCGAAATGCTTGCTGAGTCCGTCAAAAGTTATGTTGGCCATTTACCGAAGCCGCCGGTGGTGCAGGCCAGCGGCTTCTCCTTTCGTCATGATTTGATGCCGCCGAAAAAGCGGAAACCGTAACGCCAGTTGACGAACAGATACAGTCCGAGCACAGGCAGTGTGTAGAGCAGCGCATAAGCGGTGGTCAGCGTGATGATGGGCGTTCCGCCTTCGGTGTAGAACGAATAGATGGCGACCGAGGCGGGCATGTTGACCGGGCTGCGCAGCAGGATGAACGGAACGAAGAAGCTGCCCCAGACGTTCACGAACGTCCACACGCCCACGACCATCATTCCGGGCCGGACTATCGGCAGTGCAATGTCGCGGAACATGCCGAACGGCGAAGCTCCGGCCACGATCGCCGACTCCTCGTACGAGCGCGGTATGGAGTCGACAAAGTCGCGCATGATGAATATCGCCGCCGGCAGGAAACCGCCGGTGAATACCAGGATCACGCCGATCTGGGTGTCGATCAGTCCCAGGTTGAAGATCATCAGGAACAGCGGCACCATGGCGGCCGTGCCAGTGACAATCGACGAGAACAGGACCAGACCGTACGACAGTGCGTCGCGCCCCCGGATTGGAGCGCGCGACAGCGCGTAGGCAGCCAGTGTGGCAACCAGCGTCACCACCAGCATGGTGCCGCCGGCCTGGATGATGCTGTTCTGGAACAGCGCCCGGACCGCGAAGGTGTTGTCGAATATGCGCACGAAGTTGGCCAGGGTGAACGGATCGGGCCACTGAACGGACAGGTTCGCACGGGAGCTGAACGGAGCCGTGAGCAGCCAGATCATTGGCAGCGCGAATATTGCCGCGAAGATGCTGGAACCCACATAGAAGAAGACGCGGGCAAATATGTGACGCATCATTTTCATCGCTGTTGCCTCTTCCTGAGCATGCTCAGGTAAATCAGTGCGAATGCCAGGTTGATGATCATCATCATCATGCCGATGGCGCTGCCGGAGCCGAAGTCAAAGAACCTGAAGGCAACCCGGTAGGTGAGAATCGACACGACTTCGGTGCGGAAGGCCGGGCCCCCGCCAGTCAGCAGGAAGGGCGTGAACGTGTTGAAGGTCCACAGCGTGATGAGGATGAGGTCGGTGACGATATGGGTGCGGATGAGCGGCACGATGATGTCCCGGAACTTCTGCCAGCCGCTGGCCCCGGTCACTTCGGCTGTTTCCATGTAACTGGGCGGGATTGATCCCAGCGCTGACGAGAACAGCAGCATCGAGAATGCAGCGCCGCGCCAGGCATTGAACATGATGATTGACAGCAGCGGCACACCGAGCAGCCAGTCGACCTGTTCGAAACCGAACGCGCCCAGGATGCGGTTGAGCGTTCCGTTGTTGTAATCCAGGAAGGCACTCCAGGCGAAGGCAACCACCACATCGGGAATGATCCAGGCGATGATTGCGAGTGTCTGGACGGTTTCCTTGATCCAGCCGGTCCGGCCGTAGAAGAACCAGGCCAGCGCCAGCCCCAGCACTGCCTGCCCCACGATTGCTGACCAGAAGACGAACTGGCCGGTGATCAGCAGCGAAGAACCGAACTGACCCGGATTCAGGAACGTTTCCGGGTTGAACATCCGCAGGTAATTCTCAAGACCAACGAATTCCGGATTCGCCGCCGTCGCGCCCGTGAGGGAGCGGTTCGTGAAGCTGACAGCCGCGATCCAGAAGAACGGCATGACTATGAACAGCAAAATAAAGAGCGCGGATGGAGCCAGGAAAGTCAGACCAGCCCGCAGCGTGAGTACTGTGCGTCTTTCAACCAACTGGGTTCAGTGTCCTTCCCCGGGGGTGGGGTCAGCGCCTCATATGGCGGCGCTGACCCGAAAGGCTTGCCGGCCTGAGCTTCAGCTGCTCAGCGCCGGTCGGATATTCAGTCCAGCAGGTCTACGGTGTTTTCCTCGCCGACAATCTGGGTGACCATGGTTGCGTAGGCTTCCATGGCCTGCTCAGGTGTCATTGCGCCGGAAACGACGTTTTCGGTCATCAGCTGAAGCTGCTCGGAAACGCGTGCGTAGTGGTCGTTGTTCGGACGCGAAACCGTGTACGGCAGCAGGGCTGCGGCGGTGTCGGTCAGGAACTGGTTGTCCGGCACGGGAACATCGCTGCGAGCGCTGATTCCGGGCTGATAGGTCTGGTAGACGTCGCGGGCTTCCTTACTGTTCATGAAGGCCATGAGCGCCCACACTTCATCGGGGTTGTCGGTATTGGGGTTGAGCACCCAGCCGGTGCCGCCGGAGGCGCTGACGAAGTCCTGGCCCCGGATTCCGGCGCCGGGTTCACGGGCGGGCATGGCGGCCCAGCTCATGTTCTCGTCGCGGTCGTCAACGGCGAACTCCGAGCCCGGCGCGGTGACCGAACGGTAGAACCAGTCGCCTTCAACCAGCAGGGAGGTATCACCGTCACGGAAGCTGGCGAACGACTGGTCGCGGCCGTCCTGCACGAGCTGCATGCGCTGGGAGCCGTAGCCGTTGTCGATGTAGACGGTCTTGTAGAAGTTGAGCGTGTCGAGGATGCCCTGGCTGCGGACGACCCACTTGTCATCCATGAACGGTTCTTCACCGGTGCCGAGGATGAGCATGTAGTAGCCCTGCATGGTGGTCGCTTCACCCATGCTGGTGCCGGCGTTGATCTGCAGCGGGAAGCTGTCGGGGTTGGCTTCCTTCAGGAGTGCCGCGGTGTCCAGCAGCTCCTCCCAGGAGTTGGGCTGCCACTCGGCAGCATTCTCGACGCCGGCCTCGGCCAGCAGGTCCGTGCGGTAGAAGATCATGCGCACATCGGTGCCGTTGGCGATGCCGTAGCGCTCGCCGCCATAGGACATGATGTCCTGGATGCCCGTGGCGATCTGATCCCAGCCGTCCCATGTATCCACGGCGTCACCGGCCACGCTGCTGAGCGGCTCAAGCAGGCCGCCGCTGGCGAACTCGGGAATCCAGAAGCCGTCGAAGCCCATCAGGTCGTTACCGCGGCCGACTGAAAGGTCCAGTGCGTACTGCTGCTTGAGCGCCTCGTCGGTGCCGCCGAACTCGATGAGTTCAACGCTCACACCGGGATTTGCCGCCTCAAACTCGGGAATGATGTATTCCTTGATCCACTCCACCTGCGCGGAGCTCACGCCACCTTCAACGCAGCGGCAGGTGAGGGTGATGTTCTGTGCGATTACTGGAGCGCCAAACATTGCCGTGACTCCCAGTGCCAACAACCATTTCATTCGCTTTGCCATTGCTGTCTTCCTCCGGAATTCTCTGAAACGGGTTACTCGTCAGGCTGCGGGGGTTGTGCTGTGCGGACCTCCTTCCAGTTCGAACTCGAAAGTTTTCACGGAGCATGGGGCCAGGCTCAGCTCCACGCCGGGAGAAGTCTGAATCGGATCAAGCCGGGTTTCATCAAGACGCACCTGCCAGACACGCACAGGGGCGAATCCGGCTTCAAGCCGGCCGCTCACGGGCTCGGGCCCGGGATTGACGACGCGCACGATGAGGCTGTTGCGGTCATCGGCGCGTTTGACGGCAGTGAGTTCAAGGTTGCCCTCGAGCTTAAAGAGGCTCGAGGGCTGCTTCGCCAGTCCGCTGTAGGCAACAGGTGGCGCCACGAACGTCTGCGCCACGGCCAGCATTTCAGCCTGCCACCAGCTGCCGGGCATGACGTGAACTGCCAGCTCGCACACATGTTCCCCGGGGCACTGCGCTTCGGGCGTGGGCAGGGCCGGTCCGGCACCCTGCGGTCGGCTGAGCAGGTCGTCGCGCGAGAGCCAGCCGACGCTGCGCACGAGCGTCACGGCAACATCAACGCCGTTCGTGCCGTGGCGGCACTCGTACTCGGGCAGACCCCGGTTGAGCACAGCCAGGCTGCGTTCACCGTCGCTGATGCAAACGAAGCGCCGCTGATGGCTGGTCGGGGGCGGAATCTGGAACCAGTCGCGGCCGTCATTGCGCTCGACCGGACGCTCTAGGACGTCAAAGTGACCGTCAGCCCAGACCGTGTCGCTGGCCAGGCCGCTGCTGACAACGAGCCGCAGGCGGTGGTCTTCGGATTGGTTGTTGAAGGTTATCTTCAGGTCAAGCAGCGGGCTGCCCGCCTGCAGTGTCAGCAGCATGGAAACCCGCTGCTCGATCAGGCCGCTGCGGCTGCGGCGGTCGCTGCTGAGTGCGGCCGGCAGCGGCAGGATGTAGTCAAGTTCGACCGATGCAACGAGCGGCCCGGATTTCCGCAGTTTCGGTGGCGCCGCGGTTTCACTCACCACTATCGGCTCGTCCCCGGTCAGCGGCGAGTAATCGTATTCATCTCCGGCGTCGGCCGTGTCCTCAAACGTGAGGTTCAGGTCGTGCCGCGCATCATTGTGCAGATCAACGAGTACGGCCCGGCCGGCTGCGTCGACCTCAAGGGCAACCAGTTCATTGGCAATGCGGACCGTCTCGCCACTGACCGTGCCGGTGACGCTGGCCTGGGGACTGCCACCTCCGCCACGGCTCAAAGACAGGTTGGTCAGCCCGAGCGGGCGCAGGGGAGCGAGCACGTTCAGGATTGAACGTTCAATGTGCTGCCCGCTCTGCCCGGGTGGGTAGACGGGTTCGCTCTCCAGCTGAACCGGAAGGACGTTGCCGTCCTCATCGCGAACCACTATGTCCGCGGCCTCGCCCGGCGGCAGCTCCAGCTGCTTCTGCACGACGGCCGTATGCGCGAACGGGACCGGGTTGAACACGGCCAGGCCGTGCAGGCCGATGGCAGACATGTCCTGGACGTTTAGCGGCCGGGAGTCACCAAGGTGAAGCATCGCGCGGCGGCAGATATCCTGGCCGATCTGCATGACGTTATCGAAGCGGGTCATCATCTCGCGATGAACACTGTCAACCGAGCAGCCGCAGATGGAATCGTGCGGATGGTTCTGCAGCAGCGTGCGCCAGGCAAGCCTGAGGAAATCCTGTGGATAAC
>CAZPLV010000055.1:0-2005 GCA_964587295.1 uncultured bacterium | reverse complement strand
CCGTTCAGCAGGACCAGCGCGTCGCCCCTGGCGTGATTCACCAGTCCGCCGTTGACCCGTTCAAGTGACAGGCGGAACCATTCCGGCATCTGGGCCAGGGCTGGAACCTCTTCCCCGTACAGTGCCGCTGTCAGGTGGGCGCGCGCAAGCTCCGGATCGTAATCGTCAAGCAGTTCCCACGACACGTGACCCAGGGCGGTTGCTCCGGAGTAGGTGCCGATCAGGTGCGCAGCGAAAACACTGGTAGCGCCGTCAGCTGCGACCCATTCGAACTCGCTGCCGAGCCGCTCGCCCTCGTCGCCCACACCGCGCTGGAACACGATGCTGTCAAATCCGAAGCCGCTCACCAGCAGCGGCAGCTGGGAGATGTGCCCGAACGAATCAGGTGTGTAGCCGATTCTGAGTTCAGGTCCGAAGCGGCTGCAGATTTCGCGTCCGATCTGCAGGTTGCGCACAAGTGATTCAGGGCTGACCAGAAACTCATCCGCGAGCACGTACCAAGGGCCGATCCGGAGCCGGCCGGCCTGCACCTGGCTGCGCAGCTCCGCTTCCCGCTGAGGCCTCAGCTCAAGGTAGTCCTCGAGTACGACAGCCTGCCCGTCAAGCGTGTAGCGGCGGTAGTCCGGATCACCCAGCAGGTCAAGCGCCGCATCAACCACATCGGCGAGCCGCAACTGGAATACCCGGAACGGCTCGTACCACTCGCGGTCCCAGTGCGTGTGGGGAATGAGGTAGGCCGTGTACTTCGCTCGGGGTTTCATGTCAGCTCCCGGCTCGATTCCCTGAAGACCAGGCGGTGCGGAACGAGTTTTCTCTCAGCGGGCCAGCCGTCGATGCTGGCGAGCAGCCGTGCGGCAGCCTCACGGCCAAGTTCAGTGGCGTTGAGATCGACACTGCTGAGGCGTGGCTCCGTGTACATGGTCAGGTCATCGTTGTTGATGCCCATGATTTCCACGTCCTGCGGCACACTCAGGCCGGCGTCGCGCAAGGCACGCAAGGCGCCGAAGGCGACTTCATCACTGGAGGCGAGGACTGCGTCAAACTCAGGTCCCTCGGCCAGGCACCTGTTGAGTTCCGCGCGACCGTCCTCAGCGGTACTCAGGCCGCTGCGCACGAGTCGTTCATCAGCTTGGGCGTCATGTGCCGTCAGGTAACCGGCGAGGCGTTCCTTGGCGAAGGTCAGGTTGGAGGCGGCGTTCAGGAACAGGATTGACTTGCGGCCGGAGGCCAGCAGGTGCCGGGTGGCGTCCCGGGCAACCGCCTCATTGTCGCTGTCGACACTGTTCACTTCCTCGCGGTTACTGTGGCCCAGCAGAATGTGCGGAAAGCCGCTCTCCAGCAGCCTGGCCAGCAGGCATTCGTCTTCCTTGAGGTTCATCAGGATTACGCCATCGGCACGCCGTTCCCGGATCAGCTTGTCCAGCTCTTCAAGTGCGTCCTGTTCGTCATCCAGGACTGACAGCGCCAGCGTGAAATCCAGTTTGTGCACTTCCTCGTGCAGGCCGTACACGAACCGGGTGAAGAAACCTGAGGATGCGCCAGCGCGGCCCATCGGGTTGAGCAGGTGCAGACTCCAGGTGCGTCCGCTCGACAGGCTCCGCGCCACGTGGCTGGGGTGGTAATCCAGCTGACGGGCGGCTTCCAGAATCCGTTCCCGGGTTGCGGCCGTCACGCGCTCATCACCGTTGATGGCGAGGGAAGCCGTGGACACGGACACGCGGGCCAGGCGGGCTATGTCGCGGATGGTGGTCATGCAAGCCACATCCCCGCGACGGAAAATTCCGTCCTGAACGCTATCGAACCGGTTCGGTAATTCTGCAAGAAACAACGCACCGACCTTCCAGGCTGCGCAGCACTTCAAGCCCTTAACAATTTGAATGCCCTAAGTTTAGGGATTCACAACCGTGTTGTCAATCACATTGGTTTGCAGTTGCTTGTGGTCTACAGTCCGAGAGACCCAAGAAAGTCGCGGTTACGGCTGGCGCTTTCCAACGGGGTTCCCATC
>CAZPLV010000054.1:0-10130 GCA_964587295.1 uncultured bacterium | reverse complement strand
ACCACGATTTTCAGTCGTGTGCTCTACCTACTGAGCTACCTGGCCGCGTCAGGGATGACCCTGATGCCGGACACCTTGTGTCCGTACTGGCGGGGCGGACGGGATTTGAACCCGCGACCTTCTGCGTGACAGGCAGATATGCTAACCGCTACACTACCGCCCCGTGCACAGAACCCCGTTTGCCACGTCAGTGACGCTCGAGGGCGAACGTCATCTTACCGGGGTGCTTCACCGTGCGTCAAGCGTTTGCAGAGGTTCAGTGGTGGATGAACCCGTCACCTGCTGAGATTGAATATTCGGTAGCGACGTTTGATGGCAGCAGTACGGACAGGTTCAGCGTCAGGCCGTACTGCTGCCGGAATGTGCGGGAATTACTCCAGGACCAACCTCACGGTCTCTCCATCAATCCGCACATCAGGAATCACGATGGGCTCCTCCGCCAGTACCGTCACCGTATAAACACCGCCATCGATTTCCAGCTGCGGCCCGCCTACCGTGCCACGGGCAACAACTACGCCGTCCGCATCAGCAACCTCGAACGGCAGCGCCACGGATACGGTCACTGCCTCGGAAAGTTCTGCAGCGCTGTTGGCATCGAAGTACTGTCCACCCCCGAGTGCGGCCCATTCCCGGAAGCGCTGCTGGGCGGCAGCTTCGTCGTCAGCGTCGAAATCAAAACCGATTATGTTGAGCACCACGTCGAAACCGGCACTACGCAGTTCAGAGATCGCTGCCTCAACATCACCGTCGCATGACTCTTCCCCGTCCGTGATCAGGATGACCGTACGTGGCCCGCTGGCATCCGTCAGGTCTGCGGCGGCAAGCCGTATCGACTCAGCAAGCGGGGTACCTGCAAATGACTGCGGCACTATTCCGGAGATGGTCTGCACAACCGAGGCTGCGTCCAGCGGAGCCAGGGCCACCTCAAGATCGGTGCGGCAGATGTCGGCCTGCCGGTTACCGAATACACGCAGGGCGAACGGCACTTCAGCCGGCAGCACCTCACTTACGAGCTCAGTGAGCACATCATTCGCAATCTCATAGCGGTAACGGCCCTCGAGTGTGCGCCACATGCTGCCTGACGCGTCAAGAATCACCTGCACGGCGCTGGCTGATGTCAGCGTCTGTGTCGCCGCAGAGCCATCGGTTGATTCTTCGGGCAGGCTGACGGCAAGGCTGCCCGGCGTGGAAGCACGCTGTTCAAAACTCACGGAGACTTCGTGGTACTTTGCCCGCCTTATCAGGCAGTCCGCCCGGGCGAAACCGCTCTCCAGTTCGCCGAGCGTGGTTGCATTCACATAATGGCCGTTATTGGCGGCGGCCCAGTCCTGCATCAGATCCTGGGAGTAAGCCGAACCGGCGGTGCTCACCTCGAGGGTGTACACCTGTGCACCTGTGGCTTCCAGTCCTTTCCACATGTCGAGAGAGTCGCGATAGCCACTGGATTCGGCATCGGTAATGAGCACGATGGCACGCACCCCGTCCCGGTTCTGCAGTGCCGTTGTGGCACCGACCATCTGGGTTTCCGCATCGCTGGAGTCGTCGCTCCGGTCATACTCGTTGAGGGTGAGGCTGACCTCTGCTGCGTCTCCTGACCATTCCGGCAACAGGAAGTGCGGCTGGCGGCCGAATGCCAGGAGCATCACAGACTCAAGGTCACCGCGAATGGCGCCTGCGAACGTCTCAAGCGCAGCGTAAATCTGACGGGAGTACGGACTGACGCTTCCGGACGTATCCCAGGCGAACAGTACGCTGCGTGGCGGTTCATAAATGCGCAGGAGGTACTCGCTGCCACTCTCGCCGGATACTGTCAGTACATCACCGTCGCTGATGCCGCCATCGAGGAGCTCCCCGTCTTCGGCAAACAGTTCATATCCGAGTGCGACACCGGGCTCACTGTTGATGACCACCGTGGCTTCGTTGTGGTTCTCAGGTATGACGAACCGGTACCAGCTTTCCGTGACTCCAGTCTGTACATAGCCGGTTTCTGAGTCGTTCAGGAGGAGCGCTGCATCCGCGTCCGTGTTGGTTCCGAACGCCACGGTGGCCTCGCTGAAGAGCTCAGGATTGGAATACTCAAAGTCTGACCAGTTGCTGTCGAATCCCCATTCGCTGAGGATGGAGCGGTAGTCATCGGCTTCAATGATGCGCAGCTGACCGGGCAGCTGGTACTTCACTGTGCGCTCCGGTGTGGCACCCAGCACCTGGAAACGGACGAAGCGCGCCCAGACAGGCTCCGCCAGTGTCATGCCCGCCCGTCCGTCAGTTCGCTCAAGCTGCCAGTCGCCGAGCGGCTCCCACGGTCCGAGAGGTGATTCAGTTGACGTCCAGATCTGCAGGGCGGTCACATTCTGCTCCCGGTCATTGTCCAGCCATTCCAGGCTCGAGATCCGGGCCACCCGGTTGTGGTGGAAGCCGACGGTCCATTCCGGGAGGGCGCCACCTTCCCTGACACTGACTTCAGACCGGCCCGCATTGTCGCCGAAATCGGGATCAGCCAGCATGACGCTGCGGGAGCTGATGAGCGGATCGGACCAGACGACGTGTCCGCCCAGTCCTGCGGCAGCGATGTTGCGTTCCGCAAGCGGGGCATCCTGCGTAAGCAGTTTCCATTCGCCGACCATGGTGTGATTGCCGACGGCCTGCCCGTCGAGCATTGTCAGCTTAGCGAAGCGGGCGCTGACCGGTTCGTCAAATTCGAAGTACTGTTCGGTGTTGGCACCCTGCAGGCTGTCCTCGAGGACGACGGTCCACTCCTCACCGTCCGCCGAAACTTCGATGCGGAAGTTGCGGAGCCGCTGGAACGCGCTCCCGGAACCGAATGGATGCAGGGCCGTGGCCATGATGGTGCGTTCCGCACCCAGGTCCAGCAGAAGTTCATGCGGCGTGCTGCGGACAGGCGGCCGGGCTGGGCTCACGCGACCGTCAAACGATGCGTTGTCCGTGGAGCGCACGTCCGGCAGTGCTGCTCCGAATGGTCCCCAGGCAACGTTCCAGCTGCCCAGCAGTGAATCAGGCATTGGCCACCAGCTGCGCCCGCGGACCAGTGGTGCGTCGCAGCGAGTCAATACGGCAGCCTGGGCGCTTCCGGTCGTCTCAAGACCATCAGTTGCCGCGACTGAGAAAACCAGATCACCAAACGCCTGCACATCTGCAGGAAGTGTCAGCTTCACAGGCAGGGTGACTTCCTCGCCTGCGGCCAGCTGCAATTCTTCCGGCAGTCTGAACTGCACCCGCGGGTCACTGGCATGGGTGAGAAGCTCCAGGCTGTATTCGGTCGCGCCGCTGTTGCTGACAACCAGTTCGCCGTTGAGCTGCTGTCCCCAGTACGACCAGGCGGCCACCTCATCATGTCCGAGTTCCAGGTTCAGGCTGACGTCATAGGCCAGGTTGCTGATCTCGGGCGCGAGTGAATCAACCGTTACCTGCACATCCCAGGCCTGGCCGCTGTCCAGCCTCAGGAAGTACTGACCCGGCTCCACCTCGTACGTGTACTCCCCGGCAACTTTCCCGGCCGCACTCAACCGGTCACCGTCACGTCCCTTGCGCAGATAGAGCCACGCACCAGAGACGTCCGGCTCGAACCGGAGTGTCACAACAGATGATTCGGTTATTTCGGGCAGCAGATAGAAGCTGTTCTCGGCCAGTGCGGCTGGGAGCGTGACGCGGAGGTCACCCTGCAGAAGCGGGGCATTGTATAGACCCACGGGATAGAGGCCATCAAAGTGATCGAATGGATCCAGCTGTTCATAAGTGAGTGAGTACCAGCCGTCAGTGTGATCCATCATCCTGGCCTGCACGTCGTAATCGCCTGCAGGCAGCCAGTGCTCAAGGACAATGGCTCCACCGGGTTCACGGTTCTCGTGCGTGCGGCCGGGCGCCAGGTACAGGCGCGCCCAGGTGTCCTCCGGCGGCTGCAGCGTGAGCCTGACGATCGCCTCATTCTGCAGGCTGAAGCGGTAATGCGCATACTCCTCTTTCTGAAGGCTGGTGGCCGTGTAGGTACTGCCGGGCTGCAGCCGCACGGAGGACTGCCGGTTCACGTTGATGCCGGGTACGACCACACCTTCGGGCCGGGCAGCAACTTCGTCCGTTGCGGGCGCCGCGGGCATCGGGGCCTCCGGTTCGGGCAGGTCAGCTGTCCTGAGCACCCGAAGTGCATACTCACCGGCCCTGGCATCCACTGAGATGTAATTGAGTCCCGCACGCAAGGGCACGTTGTCGATCCGGAGGACCCGTTCGCCCCGCGGCGAGTGGCTGCGCAGCACGGCGCGTCCGCCGTCAAGCACCTGTACCGTCGCCAGGTCTGGCCCCTGCAGCTGCACCCGGTGCAGGCCGGGCTCATCCACATGGAACGCCAGCCAGCTGGTGGTGCGTGACCGGTGTTCCAGACGCGCCATTCCGTCAGTAATCAGATGTGCCAGCCGGGCGTTCCCGTTAGGGGCAATTACATCAATCTCATCCGGCGCGCTGACGGCTTCGAACTGCAGGGTGTAGGCGGGTTCATCCTGACGGCGGCCTTCCACCGTCACATAGCTGGTGCCTACGGGCAGGTTGACGTTCGCGGCACCGGTGCCCTCAGTACCGCGGTAGCAGGCGAGACTTTCACCGCTCGAGTCAAGCACGCACAGGTCCATGTTGTCGCTACTGGCGACATTGATGTCATAAACTCCGGCTTCCTCTTCAGTCAGGTCCAGACGGTAGATATCGCGGTGGTCCTCAGCCAGCTGACCGCGCACACCGGTGCCAATGGAGATCCTGTTGGCAGTCGCCAGGCTGCCTGGCCGGCCCGTCTTCACTCCGTCTGCGGCAACCGGACCCAGTGGAGCCGCATGGAACTGCAAAGCGGCTCCCTGCCAGCCTGCCGGAGCAGCGACAAAGGTGTACTCGCCGGCTTCAAGCTCCATTTCAGGAATCCGAACGGACTCACCCGGCCCGCCAAGGTAATGGTCCAGCATCGTGCCGTCCGCAGCGAACATTTTCACGTTCACTTCCACCCCCGGGCCGGGAATGAAATCCAGCTCCCAGGTGCTGACGGAATCCTCCGGAATCGTCCAGCGCAGGTAATACGGCTCCGGCCCCACGTTAGCGACCAGGCCCAGCGGGCCATTCAACCTGTGGGGCGCATCAGAACTGCGCACCCGGATGTCATGATCCGTGCGCCGGTTCAGGCTGCTGAGCGACAGGACGTAGCGCTCGCCTGCCGCGCCGCTGACGCTCAGCCGGAAGTCACCCGCCTGAAGCAGCCATGATGCGCTTGCGCTGCCGGCATCAGTCACAAGTTGCGCGAGTTCAGTACCGTCCTGATTCAGAAGTGCGACGGTCAGGTCATTGGGTCCGGCATGTTCAAGCTCCACCAGGACCGGTCGGCTGTTAATGCTGTTATCACTGACTGACCAGTGAACAATCGCATCAGCCCGACCCGCGAAGCAGCCGAAGCCTGTCAGCTCAGCGGCCGCCTCCGTGAGAGGCACCTCAGGATCAAGAGTCAGGCATGCCTGACCGAATGCCGTGCCCGTAAGCAGGGCCAAGAGTACTGCAACGATGCTGCCCAATCCCCGTTTTGTCATGTTCAGACAATAACTCAGCCGGTGACGGGTGTCGCTGCACGGCGCGCTGCCCGGTGATAGCCTTCCCGCATGTGCGGTATCGCGGGGATTTACGAGGGCAAGGGCCGATCGGCTGAACGGGATCAGCTGCTCACACTTGCAGGGGAACTGAGGCACCGTGGCCCGGACGGAACGGGCCTGCTGCTGGACG
The DNA here is from genome assembly GCA_964587295.1 of uncultured bacterium. GTDB lineage: Bacteria > Deinococcota > Deinococci > Deinococcales > Trueperaceae > CALDPK01. The sequence continues at coordinate 4,370 of CAZPLV010000054.1, read as the reverse complement.
GTCCCTTCGGCATGATCAACACCCGGCTGGCCGTAATCGACCTGGAGAGCGGTGATCAGCCGCAGGGCACCGAGGATGGCCGTTACTGGCTGGTGCAGAATGGCGAGATTTACAACTACCGTGCACTGCGGCGCGAGCTTGAACAGCTGGGCCACCGCTTCCGGACCACCAGCGACACCGAAGTACTGCTGCATGCCTTCGAGCACTGGGGAGCAGCCTGCCTGCCCCGTCTGAATGGGGACTTCGCGTTCGCGGTCTGGGATACTCACACCCGCGAACTGTTCCTGGCACGTGACCGGTTTGGCGTCCGGCCGCTTTACCTGGCGCATACGGACGACCGACTGGCTTTTGCCAGTGAGGTTCGTGCGCTGTTGCGCCTCCCGGGCCAGGCACGCGCCCTGTCGCCAGACGCCGTCGTACAGACGTTCCAGCTGTGGAGCACCCTCCCGGGAACTTCTGCTTTCGAAGGTGTGAGCGAGCTGCCGGCCGGGCACTGGCTGAGATGGAAGCCCGGTGCGGCGCCCGTCGCGGTGCGCTGGTGGGGGCTGGACTTTGGCGGTCCGGTCCGCACTGAGCACGAAAGTGAACTGGCGGACGAGCTGCGGGAGCTGCTCCAGGACTCGGTGGCCATCCGCGCCCGCGCGGATGTGCCGGTCGCCGCCTACGTCAGTGGCGGTCTTGATTCATCGGCGACAGCAGCACTCATGCAGCAGACGCTCGGAACACAGCTGCACGGGTTTGCCGTTGGATTCGCCGACTCGGGCTTCGATGAGACACCGCAGCAGGATGAACTCGCCCGTGCACTCAACCTGAACCTCCAGCGGGTAACTGTCGGTGACAGTGACATTGCAGAACTGTTCCCCCGCGTAATCGAACTGAGTGAACGTCCCATGCTCCGCACCGCTCCGGCTCCCCTGCTGCGCCTGTCAGCGCTGGCCCGGCACAGTGGCTTCCCCGTCGTACTTACCGGCGAGGGCGCCGATGAACTGTTCGGCGGTTACAGCATCTTCAAGGAAGCGGCAGTCCGCAGGTTCTGGGCCAGAAATCCTGAATCAAAGCTCAGGCCACGGCTGTTCGCCCGACTGCATCCATACCTGATCAACGACCTGTCCCGCGGTGGCGGCATGCTGGCCAATTATTTCGGGTACCGGCTTCAGGACACGGACAACCCGCTCTATTCGCACTCCAACCGCTACCGCAACGGACAGCGCAACCTGCGTTTCCTGACCGCTGAGGCCCTGGGCGGTACCACCGATCCTGAACTGGCGCTGCTGAAGCAGCTGCCGGATGGATTCAGTGACTTTGGTCCGCTGGGTCAGGCGCAGTACCTGGAAGTACGCACGTTCATGGAGGGTTACCTGCTGCACTCGCAGGGGGACCGCATGCTCATGGGCAATGGGGTCGAGGGACGGTTCCCGTTCCTGGACCACCGCCTGGCGGAGTTCGCCATGGCGCTGCCCGCACGCCTGCGGCTGAACGGCCTGCAGGAGAAGTATCTGCTGCGCAAGGCGGTCGGCCCGCTGTTGCCCAGGGATGTTACCCGGCGCACCAAACGGCCTTACCGTGCGCCACTGCTCCGGCCGTTCCTGTCAGCCGGCGCACCCACCTGGGTTTCGGACCTGCTTGACCCGGACAATGTCCGCCGTTCCGGACTGTTCGATGCCGACATGGTTGAACGGCTCGTCAGCAAGGCACGGGCCAGACTGGACAGTGGACTGAGCGAAATGGATGAGATGGCACTGATGGGTGTAATGTCAAGCATGCTGCTTAAGCAGCAGCTGGTCGATGAACCTGCACTTGCAGCACCTGCGGTGGCAGACCGGATTATTGATCTGAATGGAGTGGCTGCATGAGCTGGCCCCTGGGACTGATGACGGATGACCTGTTCGCGGCCGCAGCTTCGAGGCCCGATCACGAGGCAGTGGTGGCCGGTGACGAGCGGCTGAACTACTCACAGCTGGCTGAGCGCGCCAGCCGCTTTGCCGGAATGCTGCTCGCCAGTGGCGTTCAGCGTGGCGACCGCGTGGTGCTGTTCATGGAGAACGTCGCCAACACCGTGGTCTGCATTTACGGCACCTGGCTTGCGGGAGCCGCGACTGTAATCGTGAATCCGCAGACCAGGACGGACAAACTTGACTACATCGTGAAGGATGCCGCGGCAACTTTCATGGTTTACGACCAGCTGCTCGCACGGATCGCTGAACCGGTGCTCACGGCCGGGACGCTGCTCGGCTCGGCGGTCAACGACGCTGACTTCAGTGGACTGCTGGCAAGGACTGAGCCGGCGGACCTGCAGTTTGTGAATGCCCTGGACCTGGCTGCGCTCATTTACACGTCGGGTTCAACCGGAAACCCCAAAGGCGTGATGGTGAGCCATCAGAACATGATGTTCACCTGCGCCAGCCTGGTGGAGTACCTGCGGCTCGACTCGGACGACCGCATCATGAATGTACTCCCACTGGCATTCGATTACGGGCTGTATCAGGTGTTCGTGGCTGTACGCCTCGGCGCGACACTGGTACTGGAGCGAAACTTCAGCTTCCCTGTCAACACCATGAAGCGCATCGCGGAGGAGCAGGTCACTGTCTTCCCAGGCGTTCCGACGGTGTTTGCGAGTCTGGTTTCGCTGCAGAAGCGCCAACCGGCGGAACTCGCTTCCGTCCGGCGCATCACCAACACTGCAGCCCACCTGCCGGATGACTTCACAGCGACGATCCGCACGCTCTTCCCGAATGCACTGATCTACAGGATGTACGGCCTGACCGAATGCAAGCGTGTCTGCTACCTGGAGCCGGAGCTGGTCGACAGCAAACCCGGCTCGGTGGGCAAGGCAATACCCGGCACCGAGGTCTTTCTGCTCGATGACAATGACGAACCGGTGGCCCCGGGTGGAACAGGCGTGCTGCACGTGCGTGGTCCCCATGTCATGCTCGGCTACTGGAATTTGCCGGAACAGACCGCGCACATGCTGAAACCAGGCCGCCTTCCCTATGAGCGGATCCTTTGCACACACGACCTGTTCCGTATGGATGAGGACGGCTTCCTCTATTTCGAGGGCCGCAGTGACGACATCATCAAGAGCCGCGGCGAGAAGGTCAGTCCCGCAGAGGTTGAAAACGCACTGCACGCCATCGCCGGAGTACGCGAGGCCGCTGTGGTGGGTGAGGCGGATGAGCTGCTCGGTGAGAAGGTCGTTGCCTACATCGTTCCGGAGGAAGGCAGCGAACTCGATGAACGTGTACTGCGCCGCGAGGCAATGGCGCGCCTGGAAGGTTTCATGGTGCCAGCCGAGTTCCGCTTCCTGAGCGAACTTCCGCAGACCGCCACGGGCAAGGTGCACCGCAAAAGCCTGCAGTCGGCCGCCGCGTGACGGATGCACAAGGAATACCGCAAACCCGTCGGTAAACTCAGTCTGGGTGGAGGAATCTTGATATGAGCACTGAACACAGAATTCGCACATTTCTTTCGGACAACTTTTTCGTTGATGCAGATGAGTTCGCGTTGCCTGCGGCCAGCTCGCTCACACAGGGCGGCACCATCGATTCAATGGGCGTACTTGAACTGATCATGTTCATTGAAAAGGAATGGTCCATTGAGATTCCGGACAGCGACACCATTCCGGAGAACCTCGACTCAGTCGAGCGTATCGTGAATTACGTACACACACGCAGTCTCATTCCGGCTGGCGCGTGAACCTGGAGCAGCATCTTGAGCTGAATCCTGCGGAGGCCGTCGCAAATATTGTCGACGGCCTCCGCAGTTCAGCCGGGCGCTTCCGCCGTCGCGGCGCAGTGCTGGGTCTGTCCGGCGGGATAGACAGCAGCGTCACTGCAGCACTGTGCGTTGAAGCCTTCGGCCAGCAGCGTGTGCTTGGTCTGTTCATGCCGGAAGCCGACTCGGCAGATGAATCGCTAGCACTGGGACAGGTCGTGGCGAACCACCTGGGCATCGAAAGTCTTGTCGAGGACATAACGCCGATACTCGAGGGTGCAGGCTGCTACCGCCGCCGTGATGAGGCATTCGCACAGGTGATTCCCGGCTACGGACCGGGCTGGCGTTCGAAGATTGTGCTGCCCAGCCTGCTGGAAAGTGACAGCTACCGCATCTCGCAACTTGTTGCTGTCAGCCCTGAAGGCGCCTCACACCGGGAGCGCCTGACCCCTGACGCATACCTTCAGGCTGTGGCCGCGACCAACTTCAAGCAGCGGACCCGAAAGATGCTTGAGTACTACCACGCAGACAGAACAAACAGACTCGTCGCAGGCACTCCAAACCTGGTCGAGTTTGACCAGGGCTTCTTCGTGAAACTCGGAGACGGCGCGGCCGACATCAAGCCCATTGCCCACCTGTACAAGACCCAGGTCTACCAG
>CAZPLV010000053.1:0-10700 GCA_964587295.1 uncultured bacterium | reverse complement strand
CAAACCGAAGGCTTGCGCATGCTCTACACAGCCTTTTCAGAAAAAGCCTGACTAACGTCGCCTCAGTCCTCGAGCAGCCCTCGGAGTTCGGCGAGCAGTTTTTCCACCCGGCTCCGCTGTCTGGCCGGCAGGCGTGCAATGCGTCTGCCGGTCAGCAGTTTGCGTGTCTGCTCCAGCTCCAGTGACGTGTCATCGGTTTTACCCACCTGCTCTTTCGCGCGTGCCCTGATCTGGCTGAGTGTGAGCCCTTCCCGCAGTGCATCATCAAGCAGCTTGCGTCTGCGCCGGGCATCCCTGACGCGGGTGATTGCCTGAGCCTTGGTGAACTCGAGTTCGCCGCTGCGAACTGCCGTCAGCAGCTCCTCAGGAAACTCCAGTATCGGCACCCGGTTGACGAAGAAGGAACTGGGCGTGAAGCGGCCAAGACGGGAAAGCACCGTGCGCAGCTCCTGCTTGGTTTCAGCAGTGAACGCCTCTCCCCTCCCCCGTCCGCGCTCTTCGTTGTATATCTCCTGGAGCGCATTCACGACCTGCTGGCGGCTGTACCTGAAGTGCAACTCAAGCAGGCGCAGCACGGCTTCGGTCTCCTCCACAGCGTTAAGGTCCTCGCGCTGGAGGTTCTCCATGATGGAGATCTCCAACGCTTCGTTGTCGCCGACGTCGAGGATGACGGCCGGTATCTGCTGCAGTCCAGCCTTCATTGCGGCACGCGTACGCCGTTCGCCGGCGATAAGCTCGAAAGCGTCACCCACGCGCCGGACCAGAACCGGTTCAAGCACTCCCCTGCTGCTGATGCTCTCAGCAAGATCGGTCAGGGCTTCGTCATCGAAGTGGCGCCTTGGCTGGTCCTCGTTGAAGCGAATCTGACTGATGCTGATAGTGCTTCCGGAAGGACTTTCCTCGCTGCCGCCCAGATCACCCAGAATGCTTTTGAAGAGCGTGTCGCGGTCCAGGTCACGCCTGCTCATGCCGGCACCATGCCCAGCGAATCAAGTAGCTCGGCCGTCACAGTTCTGATCTCCCGGTCTGCCTCACTGCCGGGCGCATGCAGCGGCACCGGGAGTCCGCTCACCTGGGTGTCGCTGTAAATGGCTGGCCGACTGTTGAGTGGCGTTGACACCGGGGCAACGTTGGGCAGTTCGGAACGGATGACCTCGAGGCTGTCACGACTGTGCCTTGTGCGGGAGTCATGTTGCGTGAGGATGAACAGCGCAATCTTCAGGTCAGGTGCCGCCTTGCGGTACTCGCGCACCATGCGGATGACCGTGGGGATTCCGTCGAGCCCTTTGCGGTTGGTCGTGACTGGCACCACAACAGAATCAGCGGCGACGACAGCCAGGGCCGACAGCTGACCGAGACTGGGTGGCGAGTCGAGCAGCACGAAGTCGTAACCGTCCAGTTTGCGAACCGCCTCGCGCAGCCGCACGATTCCCATGATGATGCTGATGATCTCACGCTCAAGCACGGCCAGACCCAGGCTCGCAGGAATGATGTCCATGCCGTGTACGTTGCGCGGCTCAGGCAGCGTGAGATTGCCTTCATCCTGTCCACCCTGGGCAATTATCGCCGGGTAAACCGTTTCCTCCAGGGCAATGTCGCCCGTGATTCCAAGCCAGCGGGTCAGGTTCGCCTGCGGATCGAGATCGATAAGAAGAACGCGGTAGCCGAGCTCGGACAGCACGAACCCTACGTCACGAACCGTGCTTGTTTTCGCGACCCCACCTGCGTGGTTGAATACTGAGATTACGTGCAACGGGGAGCCCCTTTCTCAACCATGCGCAGCTGCCACACTTGCCGGCAACGTCATGACTCAGCCTGTTGTCATTGTAGCCACAAACGCAGCGCGGCGTCGGCTTGTCGGTCTGCCATAACGTTATTTCCACCTGGCGGCAATGGCGCGCCCGGACTCTGCAATAACGTTATTTCAGGCCACCACGCCTCACTCATCTGTGCGCGCTAAGGTCAGTACAGCACAGCCGAACACGCGCCACCAGGAGATAGAGGCCATGACGAATCCAACCCGCAACCCCGGTCCATACCGGGTTGACCTCACATCACAGGATCTGCGCACAGGCATAATCCGGCTTCCACGCCAGCTGCATCACCATTTCGAGCCGGGCGTCCTGAACGCCAGCCAGACAGCCAGCGATGAAGCATTAGAGCTTCAGCATATCGCGCCGAGTGAACTGCACGGACTACGCGATTTTTTTGACGAACACCAGCTCAGGACGAACGACGCACTGCTGATACACCTCGCAGCGGGAGGCATTCAACTTGAACCGTTCTACAGGAACAGGCGCCGTTCAGAAGTACGCGCATCGCGCCACAATCCCGAAGGCGCTGCGCCCTCGGACCCGGAAGACCCCCACACACCGGACGCAGCTGTATCAGAACCGGACACTCAGGCAGCGGTTGAATCGCATCCGCTGGCAGCAGACGACCAACAGGACGAGCAAACGCCAGAGGGACAGTTCGCACAGAACGACGATGTGCAGCACCAGGATACGTACGCCCATGCTGCTGCTGGCAGCGAAGCTGGCCAGGCGGGACCGGAGGGCGATGCCTTTGATGATTTCAGCGCCTTTGATGACCTGGGCGAACTGGACCCCCTGGACTTTGAGCTGGATCAGGGAGCAGCGAACCACCCGGATGACGCTGAAGCGCCTCAAGCCGACGCGCCATCCCCGCAGATTGCTGATCCCGGAGCAATACAGGCTCACCATGCTGCGCCGCGCCGGTCATTCGGGCTGAGTGCTGGCCGGGCACCGGTTCACATAAATACAGCGAAAGGCGGCGAAAGCTCAGAGCCGGCGCCTGCGCCACACGCTGGGGCACCAACGCCGGCAGCAGGGACGAACGACCCGCTGGAACGTGTCCGCCGCCACCTGAATGAACCAGGGCTGCCCAGCATTCTCCAGGAAAGCACCCTGGCTTCCAACCTGGCAATTCCGCAGGAAGAGCTGGCGGAAATACTGGCCGCGATCAGCCGTGAACCGGAGTCACGTCTGGGCACAATCCGGCCGGGTTACTGGTTGCTCAAGAGGGAATCGCAGGACTAAGACAAGCTGGAAATAACGTTATGGCAGGACGGCAAACTGCGCCGGAGCAGCCTGTTCAGCGACTGCAGTCCTCAGCAGCTCAAGCACAAGATTCACGTCGCCCAGCGCCCGATGGCTCTCATGCAGGGCCAGCATGCTCTCAAGCCCGCTGGCCACAATTGCCTTGTGCAACCCATAAGACTGGCGTCCGTGCAGGGCCGCGAACAGCTTCATGGCACACTGGTGCCTGAACTCACGTGCTTCAAGACCCCAGATCTGCCGGCTACGCTGAACCATCAGATGGTCATACGGCGAGTTCCAGGCAAGCACCAGTCTGTTTTCCAGAATTGCATCAAGTTCCGGCAAAAGCTCCGGCAGGGTAGGCTCATCAGCCAGCGCGTCAAGGCTGATGCCGTGAACTCTGTACGCGTACCGGTTCATGTGCATTCGCCTGGGCCGGATCAGCCGGTCAAAAAGTACTTTGCCGTTGGTGTCCATCAGGGACAGCTCGATAATCTCAGCGTGACGGTGACCCGTGGTTTCCGTATCGAGAATCAGTACATCAGAGCGGTCGAGGAGCTCAGCAATCCGCGCCTTGTCTGCAGCAAGCTTCCTCGCTGCTTCAGGACACAATGTCACTGCCCGCTGGCGCCACATACAGGCGCACAATGGACAGGTGTCACGCAAACAGGGGAGAGGTGATTCATGCTCTGGCAGACTTCCACAATTCGGGCCGCAGACCGAAGTCCGCGACCCAAAGCTACCACAGTTCTACTGTCGGTCAACGCCTGGTTCTGGTCAGCGTGACCGTATCATTGTCAAAGTCAACGCGGTCAACCCGCCAGCCAGCGGAGACCCAGGCGTTGGCCTGAGCATGACTCGGCGTATTGGCCCACCAGGCACGATGCTGGTAAGCCGACCGCGGCAATTCTGCGCTGATCACACGCTCAATCTGCTCGAACTCCAGGTCAACCTGGTCATCCTCTTCGGGTACCTGCTCCAGAAGATACGTGTATAGCGGGGCATAACGGCTCCTGCGGGAGACGGACTCACTTCTGTTCTGACGGCCACGGCCGCCTGTCAGATTACGATCCTCACCGGACAGCCAGCTGCCGAACAGGCTGTAAAAGTCTGCCAGACGCTCTTCCGGTACTGGTACTGTTACGTCAACATGGGGCATAAGCTCCTCCTTCGACGGGGGATTCCATACCTCCCACCAATCTGCATATCTAATGTAATGCATTAATGGGGGTATGGTAAAGCATCACGAAACACGATTTGAGTACAAAGTCAGCAACGGGCACAACAATGAAACCCGTCTGGCAAACGGCACACACCTAATCGGCGCTATTCGGATGGAAACAATGCTGTCAGGCCATAACCGGATTCAGGCCGGTTCTGGCTCATCAAGCCGTACTTCCCGTCCGGAAGCCTGGCTGCGGTAGATCGCGTCCAGAATCTCCATCACCTGCAACGACTGTTCAGGCGGCACCGGTGAGGGACGGCCCTCTGCAAGTGCCTCGGCAAATGCAACACATTCAAGCGCATGGGGCGGCATCAGTTCGCCTGTTACACCAAGCTGCGTGCTGTAGTGCTGCCTGGTCGAGTAATTTGTGCTCGTAAGCGTGGCACTGGGCCAGTGGGCACCGCCGTCCTGGCCATACAGCCACATCTGCATGTCCTCGACAGGGGTTTCGTGGTGAAGCGCCCAGCTGACCTCCAGCATCAGCGTCGCTCCGTTCTCAAAACGGACGAATGCGGCGGCAAACTCCTCGACATCCATGTCCCGGGGCATGTCACCCGGATGCCAGATGCTGAAGGCTCCCTCCCGGGTGCTCAGTTCCGTCCTGGAGACGCCACTGACGCTGATTGGACGCGGGTTGCCCATCATCCACAGCAACAGGTCGAGAATGTGCACGCCGATATCGATGCAGGCACCGCCCCCCGCATTGCTGCGGTAAACGAACGTCGGTGTGGGGATGTAGGCGGAGCGTCTCAGCATCCAGCCACGTGCGTGATAGATTCCGCCCAGCACACCCGCGTCCACCTCCCGCTTCAGTGCCTGTGAGACCCCGACGAAGCGCTGATGCTGTGCGGTCATGACTTGCCGGCCGCTGCGGTCACGTGCCTCTATGATCCGGCGAACCTCCGCAGGCGTGACAGCAAGGGGCTTCTCACACAGGACGTGTTTGCCGGCCTCAAGGGCAGCAACCGTCAGTTCTGCATGGAACATGTTGGGCGTACAGATGTCGATGATGTCAATGTCGGGATCACGCAGCAGATCAGCAGGATCAACACTGAGCCGGGTCACGCCAAATTCCTGGCCCCAGTTGGCAAGGTTTTCTTCGCTGACGTCCGAGCCGGCAATCACCTCCGCATGCTTCGAAGCGGCCCAACCCGGCATATGTGCCCGGCTGATGCCTCCAACCCCAAGTATTCCGACTCCCAGCTTCTTATCCATGTCCGCCATCCAGTTCCGGCCCGGCTCATGCCGGACCTGGACAAATGCCTGATTGTATCGCCCCGCCCCGCACCGGCCTATACTTGGACACGTTGTGAACCCTGCCAGAAAACTGTTACAGCGACTGACAGCCGGCCTTATCCTCAGCCTCGCCGGCACGGCCCTCGCCCTGCCGCAGTGCGACTACCTGGACGAACCGGCGGCCCTGACGCAGTACGACGAGTGGCAATACACCCTGGTGGACACCGTCTACCGGCTGCCTGCCGACTATGTCCCTCCTGACCTCGTGCCACTGACCGGGGCAGGCTTCGCTGACGAGCGCCTCGTCCGCGAAGTGATGATCGATGACCTCAGCCAGCTGCGGCAGGACGCGGAAGCCGCCGGCCATCCCGTGGAAATCCAGAGTGCCTACCGCTCCTACGCCTACCAGGAGCAGACGTTTGCCTACTGGGTCGCACAGGAAGGCCATGAAGCCGCTCTGAGCTCAAGCGCGAGGCCCGGACACTCGGAGCACCAGCTCGGCACCGCTGTGGACCTCAGGAGCGCCGGTGGCGCTGCCCCGTGGGACCTGGACGACTGGGGCGACACGGCAGCAGGATCATGGGTCATGGAAAACGCCTGGCGCTACGGCTTCGCGCTCAGTTACCCCGATGGCACCCGCGAACTGACCTGCTACATCTACGAACCATGGCATTACCGCTATGTTGGCCGTGACGTTGCTGCAGCCATCCATGAATCAGGGTTGACGCCCCGCGAGTGGCTCTGGGATTACGGCGAAAACCTGAACAGCGAAGATTGAGGCCGGGGCAGGGGAGACCGACGTCAGTTCCAGCGCCGGCGCCGGCCACGCACATGCAGGCGTGTACCTTCCTGGGCTGTAACGCCGAGATAAAGCTCCTGGACGTTCTCATTGCCGGCCAGGGTCAGCGCGTCGCCCTCAAGTACCAGCCGCCCGCCCTCGAGCACATAACCGTAATCCGCGATGGTTAGCGCCTGGGTGGCGTTCTGCTCTACCAGCAGAATGCCCGTGCCCTGCCGATTGATGTCGCGGATGACCTGAAAGATTTCCGCCACCAACATGGGAGCGAGTCCCAGGCTCGGTTCATCAAGCATTATCAGCCTGGGTCGGCTCATGATTGCCCGTGCTATGGCCAGCATCTGCTGCTCTCCGCCGGACATGGTGCCTGACGGCTGACTGCGGCGTTCCTGCAGACGCGGGAATACGCTGAAAACGCGTTCCAGGTCATCAGCGATGCCCTGGCGGTCCCTGCGGTGGTAAGCCCCCAGCCGCAGGTTCTCGTCGACCGTCAGTTCCGGGAACATGCCCCGGCCCTCCACCACGTAGGCGATTCCGGCCCTGGCGATTGTTTCCGTGCTGCGCCTGGTCAGGTTGCGGCCGTTAACGAGGACCTCGCCCTTGCGGGGTTCGTCATCGATCATGGACATGATGCTCTTGAGGAGCGTGCTTTTGCCCGCGCCGTTGGAGCCGAGGACCGTCACTACCTGGCCCGCCTCAACTTTGAGTGAGATTCCCCTCAGGACGAGCAGCTGCTTGAAGTAGCCGCTTTCCAGGTTGCGGATCTCCAGGATGGGTGGAGTGCTCATGCGGTGGCCTGCGTTTCACCGAGAAGCTCCGAGGCAAGCTTCGCGTCGCCCAGGTAGGCCCTGATGACGTCGGGATGGTTCTGCACTTCAGTGGGCGTTCCATCCGCGATCAGCCGGCCGTAGTCAAGCACGAGGACACGTTCTGCAAGCCGGCTGACCACCCGCAGATCGTGTTCCACGACCAGTACGCTCAGGCCCAGTTCGGTTACCAGGCGCTGCAGGTTGTGCATCATGTCGTCTTTCTCATCAGCTGTCATGCCGGCCGTAGGCTCGTCGAGCAGCAGCAGGCGCGGCTCTGACGCAAGTGCCCGGGCCACTTCAATCAGCTTCTGGATGCCGTAGGGAAGTGCACCCACGCGGGTGTCACGGTATGCCTGCAAATCCAGCAGATCCATGAGTTCCTCAGCCTTTGCACGCTGGCTGATTTCGTCACGCCTCCAGGCCGGAGTCGAGAACAGGGCGCCAAGCAGGCCGGCCCTGACGTGCAGGTGCCTGCCGAGGAGCAGGTTGTCAAGGCAGGTCATGTTTGCGAACAGTTCAATGTTCTGGAAGCTGCGTGCAAGTCCCCGCCGGGCCATGACGTGTGGCGGCGTGGCAGTCACGTCTTCACCCCGGAAGCGGATGTTGCCGCTGCTGGGGCGGTAGAAACCTGACAGGCAGTTGAACAGGCTGGTCTTGCCGGCACCATTCGGTCCGATGACGGCAATGACCTCGCCTGCCTTCATTGTGAATGTAATGTCACTGAGGGCGTTCAGTCCGCCGAAGCGCAGGCCGACGCCCTCAGTGTCAAGCAGTGATCCGTTCAAGCAGTCTGTTCCTAGTAGGCGAGCCAGTCGCTCACGGGTCGCAGGCCTTCCGGCGTCACCTGAAGCAGCAGGACCGAGTTGTTGCCCTGGAAGCTCTCGGTGAAATCAAGGTTGTGATAGAGGCCGGTTTCATAACCGTCGATTGCCTGCAGCGCAGCCATCACGTTCTCGCGGGTAAGTTCGTCACCAGCGTCGGAAACGGCCTGCATGGCGACGACCAAGGGCTCGGCGAAGGCGATGCCACCGAGTGCGCGGAAGGGGTCTCCGGCAATTTCAGGAGCGTACGCAAGGATGATGTCGCGGTAGTAGGCGTCGGCGATCGGATCGCCATTGCCTTCACCGACCAGCACGCTGGGGAGGCGCAGGAAGGTGCTGAACATGGCGCCCTGCATGACGGGGTGCACGATCAGGCTCGGATCGAGCAGCGTGACTGTCGCAAGAATCTGCGGACGGAAGTCAATGTTCTGGAACTCGTTGAGCAGTGAGGCAGCGGCGCTGGGGTCGCTGAACAGCATGATGGTGTCCGCACCGGAGCCCTCGAGGCGCAGTGCCTGCACGCCCATGTTGGTCGAGCCGCGCTCGTAGGTTACCTGGTCACCGATGATGACGGTGGCACCGGCGTCCGTCAGATTCTGCAGCTCCTCTTCCATGCCGGCAACGCCACTGAGGCCGTAGCCGTCGTTCTGGTAGAAGATGGCGATGTTGCTGCTGCCGAGTTCCTCGACGGCATAACGCGTCATCAGTGCGCTTTCCACGAAGTAGTTGGTGAAGGTTGCGTAGACGATGCCGTCAGACTGTTCGGCGAATTCAACCGCACCTGTGGCCGGTCCGACCCAGGGGATGCCGGCACGCTGGATGAGTGGCATGGAGGCCAGTCCGTTGGCGGTGCCGACGCCACCGGCGAACGCAAACACATTCTCCCGGTCGATGAGCTCGCGGACTGCTGCAACGGTGCGGGCCGGATCGTAGCCGTCATCGCGGCTGACGAGCTCGAGCATGGTGCCGTTAATGCCACCGTTGTCGTTCACGTAGTCGAAGTACGCTTCAATGGCGGTTGTGACCGTGCCCCAGGCGGCGGCCGGGCCGGACTGTGGTCCCCAGTTGCCGATACGGATGGTCTCCTGCGCAAATGCGCTGGATGCCACCACGAGAGATGCGGCAACGAGGGTCTTGATGACTCTGTTCATCAACGATTCCTTTCCGGCAGAAATCGCCTGCCGATGCTGATTTTTGTACATGGTTACGCTACCACATCATCACTTGCGTGGTGTCGTCACACCCGCTTGATTTCAGGCTTGCCCAGCAGGCCGTGCGGCCTGAGAATGAGCACCAGAATCACCGCGAGGAACGCGAACGAGGCCATGAATTCAAGGCTGACGTATATGCCCACCACCAGCTCAAGCACACCCAGAATGTAGCCGCCCAGAACAGCGCCGGGCAGACTGTTCATGCCACCGATAACCGCGGCTATGAAACCTTTGCTGAGCGGATCGAACATCATCGCCGGATGCAGCAGCGCCGAAGGAGCGAACAGCAGCGCGGCGGCACAGGCCAGCATGGCGGCTGTGGCCCAGGTGGCCATGAGCACGCTGCGCACAGGAATGCCCAGCGCCTGGGCAACATCCTCCCGCTCGGCTACTGCCCGCATGGCCAGGCCCAGGCGGGTGAAACGCATGAGCGCCCAGAGTCCCAGCATAAGTACGACTCCAACCAGTGCGGTTACGACTGTGACAATACTGAAGGTGGCGCCGCCGATACTGACGAGACGGTGTTCCACCAGGGTAGGCACGACCTTGTTGCCGGTGCCGAACACCAGGGCGTCCAGACCACCCAGGAACAGCGCCAGGCCCAGCGTGAGGATGAGCAGGCCCAGTTCCGACTGATTTTTTGCCGGCCGGACCAGAAAGAGGTATATGACCATGCCGATAATGCCGGCCGCGACCAGCGCCAGAAGAAAGCTGACGCGGAAGGGGAGACCCATATTGGTGATGAGCGTGTAGGCAATGAACGTCGACACCACACCGATGTCCCCGTGCGCAAAGTTGAGGATGCGGGTGGTGCGGTAAAGAAGCACGATTCCAAGGGCAATCAGCGCATAGATGCTGCCGATGCTGGCGCCACTGACAAGAACCTGGATGAGGGTATCCATCAGAGGGGCCACGTCTTCCAGAACTGACGCACCTTGAGCCAGCGGCCGTACAGGCCGAGTGGTTCAACAACCATCAGGAAAATGACGACGCCACCGAAAATAAGCTGAGACCAGCTGCGGGTACTGCTGAGCCAGAACTCCAGGCCGGTCACGAAGACAGCACCGATTATGGCGCCCGGCAGGAAGCCGAGCCCTCCGATGACAGTCATCAGCAGGAACTTGATTGACAGCAGCAGGTTGAAGCTCTCGGGGGTCAGGTAACCCACCAGCGGTCCGTATATCGCGCCGGCCATGCCCGCGAGCATGGCGGACAGCACGAACGCCAGTGTCTTGAAGTACGACAGGTTGATGCCGCTCATCTGGGCAGCCAGGTCGGCGTCCCTGACGGCGCGGAACGCGCGGCCAACATGGGAGCGGGACAGGTTGAAGCACGCCCACAGTGCCAGTCCCGTCAGCAGCAGCGCCAGCCAGTAGAAGTTCCTGTCCGAATAGAAGTCAATGCCCAGGATAATCGGCCTGTCGGCCAGCATGCCTGTGCTGGCGCCCACCAGTCGCCAGTTGTTCAGGATCTGCTGGATGGCGAGGCCGAAGCCAAGGGTCGCTACTGCAAGATACGGGCCTTCAAGCCGCAGTGCGGGAAC
>CAZPLV010000052.1:0-10807 GCA_964587295.1 uncultured bacterium | reverse complement strand
GCGGCCTTTCGCTCCGGAGGCGAACGCTCTATCCGGCTGAGCTACGGGCGCCTGTGAACGGTTCATAAAACTAGCACCCCTGCTGGGAGGAAGTCAAGCAAAATGAACAAGAAGACCAACACGGTAATCCTGTGGCTCATCGCCATCGGGCTGGTACTGGGCATGATTCTCACCTTTACGCCCAACCTCGGCTTCGGAGGCGCCGCCAGTCAGCAACAGGGCGACCTGGTCATGCGCGTGAACGGTGAGGGAATCACCGACCTGCAGATCAACCAGTTCCGTAATGCCAACCCCATCTACTACGCCGTCACTGAAGGCGAGGTGGGTGCAGACCTGCAGCTGCTCGCTCTCGATGCGGTAATCACCCAGGAGCTGCTTCGCCAGGCCGCTGCCCCCATGCGCGTCAGCAATGGCGAGGTCCGTGACGCCGTCAACGCCTTCCGCGATGACCGCGGCGTGGCCGGCAACGACAATGCCTACATTCAGCTCCTGCAGAGCGCAGGCTTTGACGACGCCACCTTCAGGAACTACATGCGCGACCAGCTGCGCCAGCAGAAGTGGCAGGCCTCCGTCGTCGGTGAGGTGGACGTCACTGATGAGGAAGTCCGCACCTTCTTTGAAGTGTTCCGCGACAACTACCGCACTGATGAGCGCATTGTCGCCCGCGTCATCGCAGTGGCGGACGAGGAGCTCGCCAACGAACTGAGAACCCGCGTGCTTACCGGTGAGTCATTCGCTGAGCTTGCCAGCGCCCATTCGGTGGAGCGTGCAGACCGGGCCGGAGCCCTCGGAGCCGCCGCCGGCAGCACCGAACCGCAGCCCGTCGGCCGCGCAGCACTGCCGATTGCCGTATCCAACACCGCATTCGACCTGCGTGCCGCCGGCCTGACCAACGTCATCAGCTCGGGCAGCATGTACTGGATCGTTCAGGTTGAGGAATACCTGGCACCGACCGAGCGCCCCTTCGAGGAAGTTGCCGAGCAGGTCCGTGAGGACGCTCTCGCCTCCCGCGAAGCAGGCCTTGTGACTGTCGAACTCGAGAGGCTTCTTGATGAGGCCAGCATCGAAATGGTCGACACCAGTGAGTTCAACTACAACAACTACCTGGTGGCCACCGTCGGTGACGAGGAGCTGCACGCAGCTGACCTCGCCCGCGCCACTTACGGCAACGCCAACGTTCAGCAGTTCCTCGATCCGTCACTCTCGTTCCTGATCACCGAGATGCTCAAGCCGCAGATCCTGGACCAGCTGATCAACCAGACGGTCGCCTTCAAGGGTGCAGCCGATCTGGACGCGAACTTCTTCGGCACGAAGGCCCAGATTGCGGAGTATGCGCTCAACTACGTTGCCCGCGACGTGACTGTCGGCGAAGACGTGATTGAGGCCTACTACAACGACAACCAGCAGGCCTACACGCAGAACGCGGAAGCCCAGGCAGTGAGCTTTGAGTTTGACAGCTTTGAGGCCGCGGAAGCATTCCGCGATGATGTGCTGTCGGGCACCGCTCCGACAGATGCAGCCACCAGCGCGGGCATCGTGCCCGTTGACCTCGGTGTGCTGCGTGAGGGCCAGGCCGAAACCGCGATTGATGCAGCGCTGTTCAACACCGACGCGTTCGCTCCCATCGATACCGTCAGCAGCCGCGAGATTTCCGACGTGCTGTTCATTGCCGCCCCTGTTGAGGAATCCGGAACGGAGACTGACACTGAGGCAAGCGAAGAGGCTGACGGTGAGGCCGGGCTTCCCGACACCACCCTGACCGGGGAGAACGTGGCCGATGAGGCCGAAGAAGTCGACAGCGCAACCGCAACCGAGGTTGCTGAAGCCGCCGCGGACGCCGCAGCCGGTGTTGTCAACGGCGAGGACGAAGCTGCCGATCTGGTCGGCGAAGCAGTCGATGACGTGCTGGAGCCGGAGCTCGCGGAAGTCGAGGCAGCCCGGGACCGCTACGTCGTGCTCGTTGCTGTCCGCACCGAGGAACGGATCCGTCCGCTCGAGGAAGTCCGTGATCTGGTGGAGGATGCCGCACTGGCAACTGCCCGCCAGGACGTCCAGCAGGCCTGGCTCGAGGAAGTCAGGGCCGGCCTGGACATCGAGAACCTGACGGCTGTGGAGCCCGATCCGCTGGGCGGAATCGACTTCAGTCCGGAACTTGACTTCGATCCGGAAGACATCGTCGGTATTGACGGCGACGCCCAGGCCGAAATTGAAGACGCTGTTTCCGGAGACGCTGACGAGGCAGACGAGCCCGCAGCCGAAGAGGATGCCGCCGGTGATGACGAGACTGAAACCGACACGGAGTGAAGCGGATGCCACGCGCGCTGCTCAGCGTGTCCGATAAATCCGGACTGGTGGAATTTGCCCGGGGCCTGCTTGATGCAGGCTTCGGGCTTGTCTCAAGCGGGGGCACACTTGCTGCCCTGAAGCAGGCCGGACTTGACGCGACCGCCGTCGAGGAAATCACCGGCTTTCCGGAAATGCTGGACGGCAGGGTCAAGACCCTGCATCCCGCAGTTCATGCCGGACTGCTGGCCCGCAACAGTGACGATCACCTGCAGGCACTGGCCGGGCAGGGGTTCAGTCCGTTCGACCTGCTTGTCGTGAACCTGTATCCGTTCAGGGAAACGGTTGCACGGCCGGATGTCAGCAGCGAAGAAGCCGTCGAGAACATCGACATCGGCGGACCAGCCATGATCCGGGCTGCCGCCAAGAATTTCGAACGGCTGCTGACGGTCGTTGACCCGGCTGACTATCCGGCAGTGCTCGCCGCTGTGCAGTCAGGCCAGACAGAGGGGCTGCGGCGTCCTTACGCCCGCAAGGCATTTGCCCATACCGCCGCCTATGACAGTGCCATCGTCAGCTGGCTCGACCGGGAGGCCCCGCTGGAAGCCGACACCGTGCACCTGACGCTGGAACGCGCACAGGCACTGCGCTACGGCGAGAACCCCCATCAGCAGGCTGCGCTCTACCGCGAGGAAGGCAAGCGCGGCTGGTGGGACGGCATGACCGTGCACAAGGGCACGGCACTCAGCTACCTGAACGTTTTTGACACCGACGCGGCCTGGAGGCTGGTCCACGAGTTCGACCGGCCCGCCTGCGTGATCGTGAAGCACGCCAACCCGTGTGGTGTGGCCGTGCAGGACAACCCGGAGGACGCCTACGGGCTCGCCTTCGAGTGCGATCCGAAGAGCGCTTTCGGCGGCATAGTTGCCCTGAACCGTACCGTCAGCGAAGCCGTCGCCCGGCAGATCATGGCGAACGCCAAGGCCGATGTGCTTATAGCGCCCGGTTATGACGTGCAGGCCCTCACTGTGCTGAACTCCGGCCGCAAGGCCATGCGGGTTCTGGAGGCGCCGGCGCCCGGACGTGACGCCCATGAACTGCGCCGCGTTGATGGCGGCTACCTGCTGCAGGAACGTGACGAGGTCAGTGGCTCACTCGCCGACTGGCGCACCGTGACCGAACGGCAGCCGACTGAAGCCGAAGTGGCTGACATGCAGCTGGCCTGGGTCGTGTGTGCCTACACCGGTTCAAACGCCATCGTACTGGCCAGGGACGGCGTGGCCTGGGGTATCGGTGCCGGTCAGCAGAGCCGGGTTGATTCAGCCGGGATTGCGGCCCGCAAGGCTGACGGCCGTGCGAGCGGGGGAGCCTGCGCCAGCGACGCGTTCTACCCGTTCCGTGACGGCCTTGATGCAGCGGCTGCCGCAGGCGCCACTGCCGTGGTGCAGCCCGGCGGCTCCATCAAGGACGACGAGATCATCGCAGCGGCCGACGGGCATGGGCTGACCATGACCTTCACAGGACGGCGCCACTTCAGGCACTGACCGGTCGGCTGTACCGCTGGTACTTGCACAGGCCGCCGGGCAGTTGATAAGATGCGGTTCGCCTGCAGGAAGGCCCGCACCGGGCGCCTCAGGTCACCGTTCGGCGGTAGCTCAGTGGCAGAGCGGTCGGCTGTTAACCGATTGGTCGCAAGTTCGAATCTTGCCCGCCGAGCCAGACAGAAACCCGGTCAATCGACCGGGTTTCCTGTTTATGGAAAGGCAGCTGAGTCCGTGACGACGTCGTCAATACCTTTATCAGTCCTCGATCTTGTTCCCAACCCCAGCGGTGGGCACAGCAGCGAGGCATTCGCCAATACACGCGACCTGGCGCGCAGGGCCGAGCAGCTCGGCTATGTGCGCTACTGGATCGCAGAGCATCACAACACCGACAGTTTCATCAGTGCAGCCACAGTCCTGCTGATAGGCATGGTTGCCGCGGCCACGGAGCGGATACGGGTCGGATCGGGCGGTGTCATGCTCCCGAACCACTCGCCGCTGGCAGTCGCGGAGAACTTCCTGACACTGGAGTCGCTTAATCCGGGCCGGATTGACCTGGGACTGGGCCGTGCTCCCGGCACCGACCAGCTGACCGCATTTGCATTGCGCCGCTCCCGCGAACTGCTGGCGGCCGATGACTTTCCGCAGCAGATAGAGCTGCTGCGCGCCTACGCCGGTGACCTGGAACTGCCGGAGGGCCACCCGCTGCAGCGCGTCCGGGCCGCACCCTCAGACGTGCAGCTGCCGCCACTGTGGATTCTGGGCTCGAGCAACTTTGGAGCCGAGCTCGCCGCCAGACTGGGTCTGCCGTACTCTTTCGCCTACCATTTCAGCCCCCAGGCGGCTCCGCTGGCCATGAGTGCCTACCGGAACGGCTTCACGCCCTCAGATCGCCTGAGGAAGCCACACGCCATGCTGGGTGTCTCCGTTGTCTGTGCTGATACGACCGAAGAGGCGGACTACCTTGCGGGCAGTCATGACCTGATGTGGCTGCAGATACGCACCGGAAGGCGCGGCCAGCTGCCGACAGCCGAGCAGGCCGCCGCTTACGGGTACACGCCCGAGGAGCGGGGTCTGGTGGCGCACTCGCGCGAGATGCTTGTCTGGGGCAACCCCGAGCAGGTGCGTGCGCGCCTGCTTGAGCTGGCTCAGCGCTTTGACGTGGACGAGTTCATGGTGACCACGCACATCGCCGCACACGAGGCGCGCGTCAGATCATATGAACTTGTTGCACAGGCACTTGCCGGGGATGACGCTCAGGAAACCTGATCTCCGCGGCGCACAAGGCCGCCGGGATTTGAAACCGCGTGCCGGGCTGCTGCCCAGGCCTGCTTGAGCTCAAGTTCGTCCGCATCCAGGGCACGCTCGTCGGCTTCGGCGAAACGGGCCACCTCATCCGTCTTGGCCTTCAGGACCATGTTCAGGACGGCATGCAGGGAGTCGCGGACTGCGAGTCCTTCCCGGAGCATGTCCTGGAGTTCCAGGATCCGGTTAACAAGGTCTTCCTGGGGCATTGCTTCAAGTTCGGCGCGCGTTCGCTGCATGAAAACAGTCTACAACCACTTTGACGGGCGGCGCTGTCCGGCGTTCAGCTTTCCGGCCGGACCGGTTCCTCAGGGCCCACCGGCCGGGTCCAGCCTGCCCGCCGCAGCCAGCTGATTACACCGAACGCCACCAGTATGCTTGCGGCGTATTTCACCAGGACGTCGGTGACGATCACCTGGGTCATCCACCTGAAGCTGGCGAACGGTTCACCCCAGAACGCCAGCAGCGTGAATATGAGTGTGTCCAGCGGAGCGCTCACGGCGTTCGAGCGGGCGACACGCACCAGCCAGGGCCGATGCAGCAGCCGGTGATAGATCTCCGTGTCGGCAGACTCGGCAACCAGAATCGCAATGAAGGCAACAGCCACGTAACGCATTGGCGTGTCCACGGCCAGTGACATGAGTACGTTTGCCAGTGCGGCGAACGCAATCATCATGTAGACCGTGCGCCGCCCGAAAGCATGCACACGGTCACGCTGCGTGAAGGTGACGCCAAAGAAGAAGGTGCCGACGTTGACAAGAAAGAAGTCACCGACCGGCAGGAATGAGTCCAGGGTGTAATTGGCGAGGACGGTGCAGGCGGTGTAGACCGTCACGGCCGAGAGCATGTCGCCCGTCCTGCGCGCTGGCAGCCGCAGCAGCAGCGTCAGCAGCAGTGCCGTCGCGGGAGCAAGGAGCCAGTCGGTCGTGAAGTCAGCCGACGGGCGCAGCAGGCCGGACAGCAGCAGGCTCAGGGCTGCAGCCAGCAGCAGGCTGAGCGTGAGGCTGCGCCGGCCGGAATCGCGTGACAGCGAGTGCAGCGGTCCCGACATCATCGCGCCGAAGAACACGATGGTGGGCAGGGGAAGGGCTTCAGGCGGGTTCTGGCCGAAGCGGGCCAGTACAAGCAGCAGCAGGCAGCCGGCCTGAACCAGCAGCACTGTCAGCTGAAAGAAAAACTGTGGAATCAATCGCATGGGCACAGAGGTCTCCGCGAGCGCCGGAACACCGGCGCTGCAGGCGGTATGTCACCTCCCGCCGCTGCTGATTGTAGCAGTTTGAAACTCAGTGACGGATGCCCGTCAGTGGTGCCGGATCGCTGGCTATACTGCGCCATCGCTGGTTGAGTTTGGCTTCAGGGCCCGGCCGCATGCGAATCGGAAGAGGGAGACTAAGACTGCATATGGACTCATACCTTGTGCACATCGGTGCGGTGGACGGAACTGAAGTGTGTAATGTCGACCGGATGATGTCGTACGCAGCTACCCAACTGGGGCTGGTTGTAACCGGCGCGGTGTGCGAGGAGGACTGGAGTTCGTATCAGGCAGTCCTTTCAGGTCAGGACAAGACTGTGCGGCACCTCATGACGCTCGTTGAAAGCGCCTATCCCGGCGCAGAGATCAGGGTCCGGCAGGTCTGACCCGGGCAGTGACTGCGATGTCAGGGGCGCGGGAACGCC
Organism: uncultured bacterium; assembly: GCA_964587295.1. Lineage (GTDB taxonomy): Bacteria > Deinococcota > Deinococci > Deinococcales > Trueperaceae > CALDPK01. Next base: position 4,001 of record CAZPLV010000052.1, on the reverse strand, counting down.
TGCATAAATCAAGGTGGGAGGAAAGCTTGCTTTCCTCCCACCTGTTTTCTGGTCGGGGCGAGAGGATTTGAACCTCCGACCCCATCGTCCCGAACGATGTGCGCTACCAGGCTGCGCTACGCCCCGACGCAAATTCACAGTTTACCGGGTAGTTCAGGTATGGTCAAGGAAGATCCGGGGAATCGTCATTCCGGGCCCCAAGTTCAGGCCCGAATCTCTCCACCGCAGCCGAGACAGCAGGTGGCGGAAAACCACGCCGGGCGAGGAAGGCCCAGGCCCGGGCGCGCTCGCGCCTGATGTCCGTGGTGCGCCTGAAGCGCCAGGCGTTGCGTTCGAGCAGGCTGAAGGCGGCATCCTCCTGGGTCTTCTCACTCAGGCCGGCCAGTTCCGCTTCGACGACCTCCTCACCCACTCCCTTGCGCAGCAGGTCGCCGCGCAGGCGCAGACTCCCGTACCTGGGTGCGCGGCTGCGCACGAACTGGCCGGCAAAGGCCTCATCGTCCACAAAGCCGTAATTGCGCAGGCGCTCAAGCACCCGCGCGGCAACCTCCGGTTCGGTTTCCTTGCGTGCCAACCGTTCAAGCAGCTCGGCTTCCGTGTAGGCGCGCCGGCCCAGCAGCCAGAGGCAATAGTTCCAGGCGCGTGACTCGTTCACTCGAGGCCCTAGCGGAGCAGCGCCGCCGGGTCGAGCCGGGCTGCCCTGCGTGCCGGCAGTATTGATGCGAGAACGGCCGTGACAATCGACACGAGCGAGACCCAGATGACATCAAAGGCACGGATTTCGACAGACAACTGGGTGATGAAATAAAGATTGCCGGGCAGGGGATAGGGCTGATAACGGAAGTAGAGGCTCAGCAGCACCCCCAGGATGGCGCCGATCACGGTTCCGGTGGAGCCGAGCAGCAGCCCCTGGATGGTGAACACCCGCAGGATCTGCCTCCGGGAGGCCCCCAGGGCTCCGAGAATTGCGATTTCGGTGGTTTTCTCCGCCACGCTCAGAACCAGGACATTGGCGATACCCATGGCGGCCACGAGCACAATCAGGAACACGACCACGCTGATCAGCGTCCGCTGCAGTTCCAGCTGGTCGATCAGACCGGAGAACAGGTTCTGCCAGGAGCTGGCCAGCAGCCCGTAGCGGCTGCCAAGCTCGCTGGCGACCTCTCGTGCCGCGGCGGCGTCACTGACGCGCACGTGGTAGCCGGAGATCTTGCCGGGTGCATTCAGAAACTCCTGCAGTGCCGGAATCGACAGGTAGGAGGTGACGTTGTCAATGAGTTCATTGCCGACCCTGAAACTGCCGGCCACGGTGAAGGTGGTGCGCCGGCCACCGATTTCGCTGACCATGACCTCATCGCCGGCGAACACCCCCAGCTGCCTGAGCGCCAGCGACTCTCCCAGCAGGATTCCGCCCGCACTGCTCAGCGCCTCGGACTGGCGCCTGATGACAGGCAGGTCGAGTACTTCGCTCTCCAGTTCGGCATCGATGCCTATCAGCTGCGTGAAACCCTGGCGTCCGCTGACTCCGAGTGTCGTGTTCGCACGCCGGGCGATCAGTCCCTGGGCCGACAGGTAAGGAGCTGCCGCCACGACGCCGTCCTCGGCCGCCAGGGCGTCCAGGATCAGCGCATCCTCATCCAGCAGCGCCCCGTCATAGCTGCTCAGGGTGACGTGGGGAGTTGCCTGCAGCGTGCTGCTGAGCAGTTCATCAATGAAGCCGTTGGTGAGCGAAAGGGCGGTGATGAGTACCATCACGCCCACGGCCACGCCGGCAATCGTGATGAAACTCTGCAGTGCACGCCTGCGGATATGACGCATGGCAAGGAACAGCGTGAAAGGCCGCATCAGGGCAGTCTAGCAGGCAGTTTGTGCGGCCCGGGCGTCAACTGCTCAGTTGTTGGCGGCCGGGGCGGCAAATGCCGGCAGTTCGCTGAGAACCGGAGCAGGGCTGTCGCCGATAACCGGTCCGTCACGCCCGTAGCGGACCACTTCCAGCTCGACCTGGCGGACACCCCAGCTCAGCGCCGTGGACAGCTCCGGGAACCAGACGTCCACCTGCTGCTGCTTGCGTATGTGCATTGTGTCCTCAACGATGAACAGCCCCTGGCCGTCCAGTGTCTGCTGAAACTGGCCGGCGCCGCGGCCGTTGCCGAATCCGCCCTGATCCCTGATGCGGACCAGTGAGCCGTAAGGCAGGTCGGAGCCGATGAGGTCACGGCTGGCGGCGATGATGCCGAAGCGTGTCGGCTCGCCTGTGGCTGTGATGTTGGGGTCTCCCCACGTCTGTGACGGCAGCGAGTTGTACGCCGTTGCCCGCAGGGTGAGCATGGGTGGGCCACTGGTGCCCTGAACCGCGATGTGGGCAGGATTGCCGTCCGGTTGGGTCAGGACAGCCGCCTCAGGCATGAGCACCAGGCCGGCCTGATGCGCGGCCGGCTGGCTGAAAGAGACCAGCGTAAGGATTGTGAGGTGCAGCCAGACCAACAGGCCGCGTTTGTGGAAGGTCATTCTCACTCCCGGACAGCAACGTTAGCACGGACATGCGGGAACAGACTGTGCCCCGGAGTGACCGGTGAACATCCGATCCGGGCAGCAGGGTCATATCATTTGCATATGCCTGCGTCCGGTCTCGTCTCCATGCCTGGTGTGCTGCTGAACTCTGTTCTCGGCATGCTGCCGGAGAACACCAGCCCGGTTCTGACCGCAGAAACCCTGACGGTGATTGCGCCGATGTACAACGAGGAACAGGGAGCCCGGCGCTGCCTGGCATCAATACTCCGCCAGGATGTCCCGCCGGACCAGATCGCCATCAGCATCAACGGCGGCCGCGACAACACCTACGGCGTGGTCAGCACCATCCTCGGCGAGTACGGCTTCAAGCTCGAGGCCGTGGACAGGCTGGACAGCCTGGACGCCACGCTGGAACGCTGGCTGGGAGGCAGCGGCGCCGCAAGTGTGGTGCTGGTCCGCTACCGCAAGCGTACGGCCAAGTCTGAAAGCATCAACAACCTTTTCCGGCACCGGCTGGTAAGTACCGACCGTGTGGTGCTTGTAGACGGCGACACCATCCTGCACCCCGGCTTCATCGGGGCGATCCGCGAGAACTTCTACCGGCTGCGCAGCCAGCGCAGCGAAGACGGCGTCCGTCACATCATTGAGGACTATGCACTCGGTTCGGGCAGCGTCAGCTCCTGGGTGCCTGCGGGTTCGTCAACGTGGCAGCGCATCATCTCAAGCGGACGACGGGCGGAGTACGCATTTTCCAGCCTGCTGCGCAGGGGCCAGGCCAGCCAGCGCGGCAGTTCCGCCGTGTTCGGCAACTCCAGGCTCTTTACCGTGGTGGGCTGCGGCTTCAGCGCCAGGCGCGAACTGTTCCCGATGCCGGGCACCACCCGCACCGAGGACCACGAGTTCACAATCGAAACCCAGAACCTGCGCACCTCCGAGCAGGAACTGTCGCCCGAGGCGCTGGACAGCATGGGGCTCCGCATCGTTGACGGCGGCCGCGAACTCAAACCGTCCGAGTACTTTGCCCCCGATGACAGGGTCGTGCTCCGTACCGGCGGCAACGCCCGCTTTGTTCCCGAAGCACTGATGATGACCCAGGATCCGGCCACCATGACCGGTTTCCTGAACCAGGTGGAACGCTGGAACGGCGGCGGCCTCGAGGGCGCACTTGCCCGAATCGGCCGCAAGCTGCGGCCGAATGTTGCCTGGACGGTCTGGGTGGCACAGTTCGAGAACCTGCTCGGCATAATGCTGCTGCTGTTCGTACTGCCCAACCTCGTGGCGCTCAACCTGGGCAACCCGAGCCTCGGCATGTCCGGCAGGGCACTGCTGTTCTGGTTCATCATCAACGTCGTACTCAGCTATTTCCTCAACGTTGCCGGCTTCAGGCAGCAGCGCGTTGCCAGCGGCATGAAACCCGGGGCGGCCCTGAGGGAGTCTTTCCGGCTCAGTCTGGTCACGCTGCCGGCTTACCTGCTTGTCCGCTGGCTGAG
>CAZPLV010000051.1:0-10833 GCA_964587295.1 uncultured bacterium | reverse complement strand
CGGGTGCTAAATCCAGCCGGCAGCAGGACTACGTTAGTGCGTTTGCCGGAAAGATGGGGGCGAGAGCCTCGAGATATATGGGTGCCCGGCTGCGGGCCGAACTGGAGGCTGGATTTTGAAACACTTTCACGGACATTTGAGTAATCTGCTGCAGTACCTGCCAGCGCGAATGCCTCGCGCGGACTGACGCCTGCCTTCACAGTCTGGCGACAAGCTCCGCAATTGTGCCTGCAAGGCACCCGGGTTATCCGGGCGGCCTTCCACATCCTGAGTCATTCATTCCTGAAAGGTAAAGAACCCAATATGTCCCACCGTTTTGAAACCCTGCAAATCCACGCTGGCCAGCAGCCGGATCCCACCTCGAAGTCGCTCGCCGTTCCGATCCATCAGACTGCCGCTTACGCGTTTGATGATGCTGACCATGCCGCCCGGCTGTTCGGGCTGCAGGAGTTCGGCAACATCTACAGCAGGATCATGAACCCGACCACTGACGTGCTGGAGAAGCGCATTGCGGCTCTCGAGGGCGGTACTGCTGCAGTGGCGACTGCTTCCGGGCATGCTGCGGAGTTCATTGCCCTGACCACCCTGGCTGGCGCGGGTGACAACATTGTCTCTTCCCCGAACCTTTACGGCGGCACCAGCAACCTGCTGCGCATCACACTCAGGCGCCTCGGCATTGAGGTGCGTCTCGTCGGCAGTGACGACAATCCTGCTGACTACTCACGTCTTATTGATGACCGGACCAAAGCGGTCTTCCTTGAATCGATTCCCAACCCGTCGCTGCTTCTGCCCGATCTGGATGCGATTGCTGCTGCCGCCCACGCTCATGGCGTGGCGGTCGTGGTGGACAACACCAGCGGCATCGGCGGTTACCTGTACCGGCCGTTCGAGCATGGCGCCGACATCATCGTGCACTCCGCAACCAAGTGGATCAACGGTCACGGCACTGCCGTAGGCGGCCTGATCGTGGACGGTGGCACTTTCGACTGGGCCAACGGCCGCTACCCGGAGTTCACGGAGCCGAGCGAGAGCTACAACGGATTGCGTTTTGCCGAGGTGTTCGGCAAGGGCGGACCGTTCGGCAACATTGCATTTGCAATCCGCTGCCGGGTTGAGGGACTGCGCGATATCGGCGCGACCCTCGGGCCGCAGGATGCGTTCCTGTTCCTGCAGGGCCTGGAGACACTGTCGCTGCGTGCTGACCGCCACATTGAAAACACCGGGCAACTGGCTGCCTGGCTGTCTGAACAGCAGGGTGTCCTGTCCGTGAATCACCCGAGCCTGGCATCACATCCGTCGCACGGCCGCGCCCAGAGTGATTACCCGAAGGGAGCGGGCGCATTCCTGACGTTCGACCTTGATGGCGGCGTGGAAGCCGGCAAGGCTTTCCTCAACAGCGTGAAGCTTGCGCTGCGGCTCGTGAACCTCGGTGACGCCAAGACCAGTGTCACGCACCCTGCTTCCACCACCCACTCCCAGCTGTCCGAAGAGCAGCTCAGGGCGGCCGGAGTCGGCCCGGGTTCAGTGCGGGTGGCGGTTGGCCTTGAGCATATCGAGGACCTGAAGGAGGACTTCGCCCAGGCGCTGGAGGCAGCCAGACAGGTTGAGGCCGTCAGCTGATCCGGCAGCTTCGCTGACAGTTCGAGTTCCTTGAGGTGACCGGTCCAAACCGGTCACCTCTTTTTGGCTTCCGCGACCCGAATTGCTAACGGAACCATACCCGAGTGTTTGACTCGGGAATAAGCTGTGGGCCCGCAAGGACTTTCGTCCCGAATCCCCAATTTTTTTGCTGTGCTAGATTGGGTCATATTTACTGCTTGCAGCGGCATTACTGCCGCAATAAGCAAAAACCGAAGGCAGAATCTGAGGCTGCGTCAGCCGGAGAGGAAGTACTCAGATAAAACAACCATGTTTCAACCCTGTTTCTGGCCCGTTATCACACCGCCAGCGATATACAATCACCGGACGGATGGCGCAGCTGGTGCCGTCACGGCCTGAACCCATTTGCAGCAGGAGGAACTGAATGCCCCAATACTTCCCGCCGAAGGCTAATGCACTGTTGAAATGGCTGCTGATCGGCGGCGGCGTCTTTCTTGTACTGATGGTGACCGGAATGGTCTTCGTCGCGCGGACCGTCAACAACCAGGTCGGCGTGCCGGTTACCCAGCCGATCAACTTCCAGCACAGCCTGCATGCAGGCGAACTGGGACTTGACTGTCGCTACTGCCACGTCTCGGTTGAGACCGCACCGTCAGCCGGCATCCCGCCCGTCGAAACATGCATGGGCTGCCATTCACAGATCCGGGTGGACACGCCCGCCCTCGCTGCACTCCAGGCAAGCTGGGACAATGACGTTCCCGTCCAGTGGAACCGCGTGCACAACCTGCCGGACTTCGCCTATTTTGATCACAGCGCCCACGTCAACAACGGAATCGGCTGCTCCTCCTGCCACGGTGAAGTTGACCGGATGGCAGGCATCTGGAAGACCGAGCCGATGACCATGGGCTGGTGCCTCGAGTGCCACCGCGCACCCGAGACGCAGGTCCGGCCGCTGAGTGAGGTATTCAACATGTCGTACGAACAACCCCGGAATCAGCTTGAACTCGGACACGCCCTCGTCGCCGAATTCCAGATTGATACCAACAAGCTGCCTCAGTGCTCGGTGTGCCACAGATGAGCGAGCACATTCCTGAGACACGCGTTGATATCGGCGAACTGCGCCGCCAGCTCTCTGAACAGAAGGGTCCTGAACTGTGGCGCAGCCTTGAGGAGCTCAGCGATTCCGAAGAGTTCCAGGAGTACCTGCACAAGGAGTTCCCCCGTCAGGCGGCTCCGCTCGAGAGCGCGGTTGACCGGCGCGGATTCCTGAAGTTCCTGGGAGCCTCCCTCGCCCTGGCAGGCCTCACCGCCTGCGCCCGGCCGCTCAGTGCAGCCGAGAAGGTTGTTCCTTACGTACGGCAGCCGGAGCAGATCGTTCCCGGCCGCCCCCTCTTCTATGCGAGTGCAATCTCGTCATCCGGTTACGCCGAAGGCGTGCTGGTCGAGTCCCACCAGGGCCGGCCCACAAAACTGGAAGGCAACCCCGACCATCCGGCCAGCCTCGGCGCCACCACTGCGGTGACCCAGGCGGCAATCCTCTCGCTCTACGACCCGGACCGTTCCCAGCAGGTGCTGCAGAACGGCAACACGAGCGACTGGAACAGCTTCGCCGCAGCCGCACAGGCTTCACTCGAAGCGAGCGGCGACGGCACCGGCGTCGTCATCGTCACCGAGCCGGTCACCTCACCGTCACTGGCAGCGCAGCTCAACGCCTTCCTGGAGGCATGGCCCGAGGCCCGCTGGCTGCAGTACGACTCCACGGGCATGCGCCGCATCTACGAAGGCACCGAGCTCGCCTGGGGCGAAGCGCTCATGCCGTCGTTCAACCTCGAAAGCGCTGACGTGATCGTCTCCTTCGGAGCCGACTTCATCAGCGACTGGCCCGGCAGGCTGCGCTACGCCAACCACCTCTCGGCCCGGCGCCGTATCCGTAACGCGGATGACGCCATGAGCCGCCTGTACGTGTTCGAGCCAACCCCCACGCCGCTCGGCTCCATTGCCGACCACCGCGTCCCGGTCGGCGACGCGGATCTCGTTGCCCTGATCACCGCCGTGGCAGTCAGCCTGGGAGTCAGTGTCGACGGTGCGACCGCAGAGGCACCGGCCAGCGTTGACGCTGCCCTGGTGAGCGCAATGGTCGCAGACCTGAGCGCAACCCCCGGCCGCAGCCTGGTCGTTGGCAGCCAGTACCTGCCCGCAGAGGCGCAGGCTCTGGTGCATGCAATCAACGACGTGCTCGGCAATACCGGCTTCACCGTCTCCTACCTCAGCCCGCCCGAGGCAGTCGCACCGGTTGGCGATCCGCTGCCGGAGCTGGTGCAGGATATCGAGGCCGGCAACGTCAGCGCGCTGTTCCTGCTGGGCGTGAACCCGGTTCACACCGCACCCGCCGCACTCAACTTCGCTTCGGCGATATCGTCAGTCGCCTTCACTGCCCACCTGGGCCAGTACGCCGACGAGACCGCACAGGCCAGCTCCTGGCACGTGCCGCAGGCCCACTTCCTGGAAACCTGGACCGATGCGCGCGCCTTCGACGGCACCGCCACCATCGCCCAGCCGCTCATCCAGCCGTTCTACGGCGGACAGACCGAAGGCCAGCTCATCGCCGCCCTGCAGGGTGACACCGAAGCAACCGCCTACTCACTGGTCAGCAACTACTGGGCCGGCCGTGTCAGTGGTGAATACAGCTCCTTCTGGCGCAACAGCCTTTATGCCGGCACGGTTGCCGCCACGGCCTCACAGGTCGTGACTCCTTCGCTGCAGGCACTCAGTGCACCGGAACTGTCCGCGAATGCGAGCGGCTACAGCGTCAACTTCCGGCCTGACCCCAGCATCGAGGACGGCCGCTGGGCCAACAACGGCTGGCTGCAGGAAGTCCCAAAGCCATTCAGCAAACTCGTCTGGGACAACGCCGCGCTGGTTGCCGCCCGCGACGCGGAAGCACTTGGCGTCAGCCACGGCGACATCATCAGCCTGAGCGTGGACGGCCGCACACTTGAACTGCCCGTCTGGATCATGCCCGGACAGGCAGCCGGCACGATCACCGCCAACCTGGGCTTCGGCAGGACAGCCGCAGGCCGCATCGGCAACGACATTGGCGTGAACGCCAACGAACTGCGCGGCACTGACGGCTTCAGCTTGGGCGGCGTCAATGTCACCGTAACCGGCGGCCACTACATGCTCGTCAGCACCCAGATGCACCACTCGCTCGCCCTTGACGGCGGCGACCTGACCGAAGGCACCGGCGCAGCCCGCCACATCGTGCGGCGCGGCACGCTCGAGGAGTTTCAGGCCGAGCCTGAGCACCCCACCTTCGTGCATCCCGTCCCGCACCACGAAAGCGACCTGTACAAGGACTGGGAGTACAACTCCTACAAGTGGGGCATGGTCATCGACCAGAACGTCTGCACCAGCTGCAACGCCTGCGTCGTCGCCTGCCAGTCGGAGAACAACATCCCGATCGTCGGCAAGCGTGAGGTCGCCATCGGCCGGGAAATGCACTGGCTGCGGATCGACAACTACTACTCCGGCACCATCGACAACCCGGAGTTCCACGGCCAGCCGATGCTGTGCCAGCACTGCGAGAAGGCCCCATGCGAGCCGGTCTGCCCCGTCGGCGCCACCGTGCACGACCACGAGGGCCTGAACGTCATGGTCTACAACCGCTGCGTCGGCACCCGCTACTGCTCGAACAACTGCCCCTTCAAGGTGCGCCGCTTCAACTACCTGCAGTACGCCGAACTGTCCAACACCGCCACCGAACTTTCGATGGCCAACAACCCCGACGTAACCGTGCGCAGCCGCGGCGTGATGGAAAAGTGCACCTACTGCACCCAGCGCATCAACTCCGCGCGCGTCACCGCCAGCAACGAAGGCCGCACCATCCAGGACGGCGAAGTGGTCACTGCCTGCCAGGCAGCCTGCCCCACCAACGCCATCGTGTTCGGCGACCTTAACGACCCGGGCTCACGCATCAGCCAGGAGCGTCAGTCGCCCCTGAACTACACGCTGCTCGAGGAACTCAACCTGTTCCCGCGCAACACCTACGTTGCCAAGGTCCGTAACATCAACCCTGAAACGGGTATCAGCTGATGTCCGCCCGTGATCCGTCTTTACGCCAGACCAACCGGGTCATCGCCAGGGGCCAGACCTATGGCAAGGTTGACGATGACGTAATAACTCCGGTACTGACGCCACCCCTGAAAACACCGGGCTGGTGGACCGGCGCATTCGCCGTCGCAATCACCCTGCTCGGCATGTTCCTGGCGACGGTCATCTACCTGATTGTCACGGGCGTCGGCATCTTCGGCAACAACATGCCGGTCGCCTGGGCACTACCCATCGTGAACTTCGTCTGGTGGATCGGCATCGGTCACGCCGGAACGCTGATTTCGGCTGCACTGCTGCTGTTCCGCCAGCCGTGGCGCACGTCGATCAACCGCTTTGCGGAGGCCATGACCATCTTCGCGGTCATCTGTGCCGGCATCTATCCGATTCTGCACCTGGGCCGTCCCTGGGTCTTCTACTGGCTTTTGCCCTACCCGAACACCCACGGCCTGTTCCCGCAGTTCCGCAGCCCGCTGGACTGGGACCTTTTCGCAATCGCCACCTACATGAGCATCTCGATCGTGTTCTGGTTCGTCGGCCTCGTTCCCGACCTGGCCACCCTGCGTGACCGTGCACGGAGCCCGATCTCGCGCTTCTTCTACGCGCTGCTCTCGCTCGGCTGGCACGGCAGCTCCAAGAACTGGCAGCGCTACATGCGCGTCTACCTGCTGCTGGCCGCTATCTCCTTCCCCGTCGTGCTGAGCGTGCACTCGACGATTGCGATGGACTTCGCCTTCTCGCAGCTGCCCGGCTGGAACAACACGATCATGCCGCCGTACTTTGTCGCCGGCGCAGTGTTCGCCGGCTTCGCGATGGTTCTGCTGCTGGCAATTCCGCTCCGGAAGCTGTTCAGGCTGGAGCACCTGATCACCATGCGTCACCTCGACAACTCGGCGAAACTGATGCTGGGCACTGGCATGATCGTCGTGTACGGCTACTTCATCGAGCTGTTCATCGCGTGGTATTCAGGCGTGGAGTTCGAACGCTACATGGCGGTAAACCGCATGTTCGGTGACTACGGCTGGGCCTTCTGGGCGCTGATCCTCTGCAACCTGGTAGCCATCCAGCCGCTGTGGTCCAGGCGGGTGCGTCAGACACCCTGGCTGCTGTTTGTCATTGCCATCCTGGTGTCGATTGGCATGTGGCTGGAACGGTTCGTGATTTTCATCGTCTCGCTCACCCGGGACTTCCTGCCGGCATCGTGGGGGAACTACTCGACCACGGTGTTTGACTGGACCCTGTTCATCGGGTCGATGGGCCTGTTCCTGACGCTGTTCCTGCTGTTCGCCCGCCTGTTGCCGACCATTGCGACGACCGAGGTGAAGGAGCAGCTGCACCACGAGGAGCACAACGATCCGGACTACTTCGAGAAGATCCGTGCCCGTGAGCATGGACTGGAGGTGCACTGATGAGCGCGCAGACACTCGCAGTGGACGCTGAGGCACCGGTGCTCTACGGCGTCGTTGCCGAGTTTGAGACACCCGAGCAGATCATGGATGCCGCCACGGCCGTCCGCAAGGCCGGCTACACGGCAGTCGAAGCCTACACGCCGTTCGCGGTCGAGGGCCTCGACAACATCGTCGGACACCAGCCGACCCGCCTCGGTTTCGTCACGCTGATCGCTGGGCTGATCGGCATGGTCCTCGGATTCGGCATGCAGTGGTACGCCAATGTCGTGTTTTACCCGCTGAACATCGGCGGCCGGCCCCTGAACTCCTGGCCCAACTTCATCATCATCACTTTCGAGATCACCGTGCTGTTCGCGGCGTTCGCTTCCGTGATCTACATGTTCATCCGAAACGGCATGCCACGCGCTTACCACCCGATCTTCAACACGCCCGGCTTCGAGAACGCCAGCCGTGACCGCTTCTTCCTGTGCGTCGAGGCGAAGGACTCCCGGTTCGAGCTCCAGGCCGTTTCCGACCTGCTGCAACGCCAGTCGCCGCTCAGGGTGTCGGAGGTGGCCAAGTGAGAAGACCGGCAACCCTGCTGCTGCTTGCAGCCGCACTCGTACTCGTCCTTGCAGCCTGCGGACGCAACATGTCCGACCAGCCGCGTCTCGGCACCTACGAGGCCAGCCAGTTCTTCGCTGACGGCTCCGCATCACAGGTGCCCCCGGCGAACACGGTTTCACGCGAATTCGGCAACATCGATCCCGCGTTCCTCACGGGCGTGAACCCCGACGGCAGCCTGGTTTCAGAGCTTCCGGTCGAGCTGAGCGGATCACTGCTGCAGCGCGGCCGCGAACGCTACGACATCTACTGCGCCGTCTGCCACAACTATGACGGAGGCGGTGCCGGCATGGCAGTCATCCGCGGCTTCCCCAACCCGTCAAGCCTGCACGCCCCGCACCTGCAGGACGTGCCCCTGGGCTACTTCGTCCAGGTGATCACCAACGGCTTCGGCGCCATGTACCCGTATGCCTCGCGCGTGCCCGCCGGCGACCGCTGGGCCATTGCCGCTTACATCCAGGCGCTGCAGCTGAGCCAGAACGCCACTGCAGACGACCTGCCTGAAGACCTCGGTGACCTTGAGGGCGCCGAACCCGAACTGCTCAGCGCCGGAGGTGACAACTGATGTCCGCACTCAACTCCGCCGCCGCCCGCGCGGCAGCCGAGCCTTCACGGGACGCTTCGCCGCTCCTGCGCGCCCGTAACCTGTTCCTGGTGGCCGGTGCGGTCGGCGTCATACTGGCACTCATCATGGCCCTCGCAGGTACCGGCGGCGCCGGGCTGTTCTACGAATCCTGGCTTTACGCCTTCCTGGTCTGGATCGGTGCGTCACTCGGCTGCTTCCTGCTGCTGACCGTGGTGCACATGGCCGGCGGTTCCTGGGGGTCGATGATCCTGCGGCCTCTCGAAGCCGGCGTTGCCACCCTGCCGCTCATGGCCGTACTGCTCATTCCGGTACTGCTCGGAATCGGGCACCTGTACGAATGGAGCGATCCCGCATACGTGGAGGCCAGTCCGCTGGTCGGTGCCAAGGCGGGGATGCTGAACACTCCGTTCTTCATCATCCGCTCCATCCTCTACTTCGTCATCTGGATTCTGGGTGGCTACCTGCTGCTGCGCGGATCCGACCGCGCTGACGGTGATGCAAGCGGTTCCGTATGGTTCAGGCTCAAGACTGCCGGCACGGTCTGGCTGCCGATTTACATCCTCAGCTTCACCTTCGCTGCCATCGACTGGGGCATGTCACTCGATCCCGAATGGTTCAGCGGCATCTACCCCACCATCATGATGGCCGGCCACGCCATCACCGGCATCGCCATCATGGTTCTGGTCACGGTCGGCGTCGCCCGCTTCAACCCGCGCATTGACGCGCTGCTGAACGAAAAGCGCCTCCAGGATCTGGGTAACTTCCTCATGGGCTTCATGATGTTCTGGGCCTACGTGTCCATCAGCCAGCTGATGATCATCTGGTCGAACAACACGCTGGAAACCAGCCCTTATTACGTGGCTCGTCTCACGGGCAGCTGGGAAACCGTGGCAATGATTCTGACTGCCTTCGGCTTCTTTGCGCCCTTTGTCGTGCTGTTCTCCCGCTGGGTGAAGCGCAAGCGCATGGCCCTGGCACTGGTCGCACTGTGGGCCCTTGCCGTACGCATGCTGGACCTGTACTGGATTGTCATTCCCAGCTTCGAGCGCGCCGGCTCAGGCTTCCAGTGGCTCGACATCATCCTGGTACTCGGCATGGGGGCTCTGTGGTTCGGCTATTTCCTGCACAGGCTTGCCAGCCGTCCGCTGCTGCCATCCAATGATCCGCGCCTGCAAGGAGCCGAACATGGCCACTGAACCTCGCGAATACCTCCTGAGCGAACGCATGGTCACCAACCTGTTCGCCGGCAGCGCCGTACTGATGGTGCTTGTCCTCATCGGCCTCGCGCTGGTGGCTACCGCCCGTCCGCAGGGTCGCCTCAGCACAGTTGACACTTCCCAGTACGACGCCGTACACCAGCGGGCCGTGGATAACATCAGTGGCTACCGCCAGTTCCAGGACGGCACGATCACCATCGACATCCGGCGCGCCATGGAACTTACCGTGGAGCGCGGTCTGGACTGACGCTCACAGGGCGTCCCGTCCGGGCACACTGAACCGGCCGGCAGCTCCATCGCTGCCGGCCGGTTTCCGTTTGCGGGTTCTGGTGACGCTCAGAGCTGCAGGTCAGCCAGGTGCGCGTGGTCCTCAATGAACGCACGGCGCGGCGGCACCTCAGTGCCCATCAGCGTCTCGAAGATCTCGCTGGCCTCGAACGCATCGTCAATCGCGACACGCTTCAGCACGCGGGTTTCCGGGTTCATGGTCGTTTCCCACAGCTGTTCAGGGTTCATCTCACCGAGACCCTTGAAGCGCTGGATCTCAAACTTGCGGCCGCGGTTCGCCTTGAGCAGTTCCTGCAGGGCAGCTTCGTCATAAACGTACTCAAGGTCCTTCTGCCGGCCGAAACGCACGCCGTAAAGCGGCGGCTGCGCGATGTACACGTAGCCGGCATCGATGAGCGGGCGCATGTAGCGGTAGAAGAAGGTCAGCAGCAGCGTGCGGATGTGGCTGCCGTCGTGATCTGCGTCCGTCATGACGATGATCCGGTGGTAACGCACGTCCTCGAGGTTGAACGGCTGTTCTTCCCCGACTCCCTCGATACCCGCACCGATTGCGGCAATCATTGCGCGGATTTCGGCGTTCTTCAGGATCCGTCCGACGTTGGCCTTCTCGACATTCAGGATTTTGCCGCGCAGCGGCAGGATGGCCTGGAAGCGGCGTTCTCGGCCGGACTTGGCACTTCCGCCTGCGGAGTCACCTTCCACGATGTACAGCTCACTGACTGTCGGGTCAGCTGACTGGCAGTCAGCCAGTTTGCCGGGCAGTTCATCGCTTTCCAGCGGGTTGGCACGGCGCACGAGGTCGCGGGCCTTGCGGGCCGCCTCACGGGCGCGTGCTGCGTTGGCCGCCTTCTCGATGATGGTCTTGCCGGTCCTGGGGTTCTCCTCAAGGTACTCGGCAAACTTCTCGTAGACGATGCTCTGCACCGCGCTCTGCGCTTCCTGGTTGAGCAGCTTGACCTTGGCCTGTGATTCGAACTGCGGGTCGGAAAGCTTCACCGAAATCACGCAGTACACGCCTTCGAGG
>CAZPLV010000050.1:0-11343 GCA_964587295.1 uncultured bacterium | reverse complement strand
CAGCTGCGCGAGAGTTACCGCCATACGGTGATCAGGCCGTACGTATATACGGCTGACGGCGGCAGCCAGCAGCTGCACATGCGCAGCGCCGGCCTGCTGGTGGCGGGCCCCGCCATAACTGTTGACTGGCGTCAGGGCCCCAGACGCACCCGCAGTGACAAGATCTCAATCAAGCCACTTGCCACTGCCGGGGCACTGGCTTTCTATGATCTGGCTGCCTGGGAGGCGGCCCGCTCAGCAGGAAGCTGACCGGTGCAGCTGCGAGTTCATTCCTGCCAGCCGGCCTGGACAAACTCAACCACCCTGTTGACCTGCTCAGCGCTGAGTGCATCCTGGGGCGGCATCGCACCCTGACCTTCGGTGATGACCACCTTTACGTATTCGCTGTCCATCACATTACTGTTGGCCACGAGGCCGGGTCCCTGACCACCGCTGCCGTCAGGTCCATGGCAGGAAGCGCAGGCGGCAGCATAGATCTGTGCTCCGCTGGCGTCCGCAGGGAGGGCTCTGACGGTGGCTCCTGCTGGACTGGAAACCGCGTAAACAACAATGAAAACCACGCTGAGCACAAAGGTTGCGACCCCGGGCACGGCTCTGGCCACTGGTCCAGCCCTGGCGGTCCGGGTTTCGGCAAGCAGTTCACCGGCCTGCTTCTGCAGGAGCAAGGAAAGCCAGAACAGGAGCATGGCGTTTGCGACATGCAGCGCCCGTCCGGATCCGGAGAATGCGTATATGAACGGGAACTGGAAGGTCAGAATCAACAGGGTGACGCCGGTCAGAAACAGCGGGAACAGGCCGATGCGGCCGATCAGGCCCACGACGAGCATCACGAGCAGCAGCAGCATGAGCGGGTAGGACAGGCCGCGGTGCGCAGCGAAGTGCTGGGCGTCGACGAGTGCGCCTACGCCCGCGACGAATACCATGAGGACGAGTCCTGCAGTAAAGAGGACAGCCAGCAAGAGGTACAGACGGCGGGCATTCAGTTGAAGCGGTGTTGCATTGAGTGGATCACGGAGTTTCAGGAAGTCAGGAATGGCTTTCATCAGCCGTACGATATCGCAACCCGTGTCCTACTGATGCTCGCAGCCGCCTGCGTTACGTCCGCGATAGAATCGTGACGACATGGCGATTCGTTACCCGCATACCCGGACGGTTCAGCAGCAGGACAACTACCACGGCACGGAAGTCGCGGATCACTACCGCTGGCTGGAGGACAGTGCCGACACCGCCGAGGTTGCCGCCTGGCTGACAGAACAGGCTGAGCTGACCAGGCAGCAACTGGACGGCATTCCGGTACGTGAACAGATACTGAACCGGCTTGAGCAACTGTGGGACTATCCAAAAGTGAGCGCGCCCTGGACGGTGGCTGGCCGCTGGTTCCAGTACCGCAACAGCGGCCTCCAGAACCAGAACGTGCTGTGGCTGCTCGATGAGCCCGCTTCAGAAGGCCGGGTTCTGCTTGATCCCAATGTGCTGGCTGCGGACGGTTCGGCCTCGCTGGCCTCAGCACGGGTGAGCCCTGACGGGCGTCACCTGGCTTACGGGGTGCACCGGGGCGGCTCAGACTGGATCAGCTGGCACGTGATGGAGATTGACAGCGGACGCATCCTGCCCGATGAGGTGAACTGGAGCCGGTTCTCGGGCGCCACCTGGCTGCCGGATTCAAGCGGGTTTCTCTACAGCCGCTATCCCGAACCGCCGAAGGGTCAGGAATATCTCGCGGAGCTCGAGAATGCCACACTGCGGTTTCACCGTCTGGGCACGCATCAGGCCGATGACGAGGTGGTTTACACCCGGCCGGATGATCCCAAGCTTGGTTTCGGCGCGATGGTCACCGATGATGAGCGCTATCTGCTGCTCACGCTCTGGCGCGGCACGGAGGTGCGTAATCAGATCTGGTACAGGGATCTGGCGGAGGGTCTGCATGGTGCCTTCCGGCCGCTCGTTGGTGAGTTCCGGGCTGAGTACAGGCCTCTCGGCAACGACGGTGGGCGCTTCTTTTTCCAGACCGACGACGGGGCCGAGCGTTCCCGCATAGTTGCGCTCGATCTGGACAATCCGCATGAGCAGCACGAAATCGTGCCGGAGCAGTCCGAGGCACTCGAAACAAGCCTTTTGCTGGGGGACCGCTTCCTGACACTGCATCTGCGCCACGGAAGTCATGCGCTGACAAGCTGGGCTCTGGACGGTTCCCGGCTCGGGGAAGTGGAACTGCCCGGACTGGGCTCCGTGATGCTGACCCGGCCGAAGCGTTCGGATGAGCACCTGTATTTCACGTTCATGAGCTTCCTGCAGCCACCGGGTGTATACCGTATCGACGGCCAGCCCGGTGCTGCAGAAGCGGTGTTCGAGCCTGAACTGGATTTCGATGCCTCGGCCTATGAAACCGTTCAGGAATTCGCCACCAGCAAGGATGGCACCCGGGTGCCGCTGTTCATCACCATGCGCCGGGGCAGCCGGGCGGACGGTGCCCAGCGGACGCTGCTGTACGGTTACGGTGGCTTCAACATCAACATGAGCCCCGTATTTTCCGCCAGCCGGCTCGCCTGGCTGGAACAGGACGGTGTGCTGGTGACGACGATTCTGCGGGGCGGTGCCGAGTACGGCAAGACCTGGCATGAAGGTGGCATCCTGGACCGCAAGCAGAACGTGTTCGACGATTTCATCGCCTGCGCCGAGCACCTGATCGAAACGGGCCTGACCAGCCCGGACAGGCTGGCAATTCAGGGCGGTTCAAACGGCGGACTGCTGGTAGGCGCCTGCATGACGCAGCGCCCGGAGCTGTTCGGCGCGGTGCATGCGGCAGTCGGCGTGCTGGACATGCTGCGCTACCACCGCTTCACGATTGGCTGGGCCTGGGCGAGTGACTACGGCACCAGTGACAATCCGGAGCAGTTCCGTTCCCTGCTTGCCTATTCACCGCTGCACAATGTGCGTGCAGGCACCTGCTATCCGGCGACGCTGATCACGACCGGCGACCGCGATGACCGTGTCGTGCCGGGCCATTCATTCAAGTTCGCGGCTGCCCTGCAGGCGGCGCAGTCCTGTGACCGGCCCATCCTTCTGCGGGTGCAGGGCAACACCGGGCACGGTCACGGAAAGCCAACCAGGCTGCTCATTGAGGAGCAGGCGGACATATGGGCTTTCCTTCTCGATCAGCTGAGCTGAAATTCCCGGTTGAGTTCGTGAAGACTGTGCCGCACTGACGGCCAGGTCCAATCCGGCACAAATGCCGGAACGGGTTCCAGATGCTGACGGTCGTAGTACCAGTCACCCTCGTGCTGGAAAGCACTCACTGCGTCACGCCAGACGGTGGTTGCACCGTTCAGCCAGTCCAGCGGCTGGTGGGCTGCTGCGGTCTGGAGCGCCTGAACGGCGGCGACGCACTCGTGCAGGCCGCCTGGGGCTGCTGAGTTCAGCTCGTGCTCCAGTTGAGTGAGCAGCGGTGCCGCCTCAGTGACGGCCGGATTCCGGTTCGCCAGGCGCAGCAGCTGGTCAAGCGTCAGCAGCCTGGCCGTTCGTGTTGCGGCCGGCAGTTCTGCTGGCGCGGGCCGCTGTTGCCGGGTGGAATGCAGGCGGGCCTTGCCACGGGCGAGCGCTTCAAGGGCAGCTTCGGGTCCCGAACCGGTGGCGAGGGAAACAGTCTCCTCCACGCTTCTGACCTGGTTGAGCACGTGCCGGGAGCTGCTGGCCGAGATGCGGTAATGAAGCCCGACAAGCTGAAGTTCATCTGCCGGCAGTGACTCCAGCACCTCGCTGGAAGCCCAGGTGTAATGGGGCGTGTCCGAAGCCAGCCCGGCGGAGCCACCCTCCAGGCAACGAAGTGCGAAACGGGTGCATTCACGCGCCAGTTCAGGCTGGCTGTCCAACAGGACATTGGCCATGGCTGCGTTCTGAATCGCACTTTTCTCAAAGTGCGGAACGCCCCAGCCGCTGACACGTGCCGCCCGGTGGAAAGTTCCGGCCAGCTGATCATGAATGCCGGCCGCCAGCAGGCTATCCAGCAGCCCTTCATCGGGCTGGCGCAGCAGTGACCAGGCAGGCAGGAACAGATTCTCTGCCTGCCTGCCGGCTGGACTCAACTGTTGCAGTCCCCGTGCCTCGACAATGCACTCTTTCGGCTGCTGCGCATAAAACTCACCGGTGGTCCGCAGCAGCCCAAGGAGCGAAGGGCGTTCATCGTCACCTTCAAAGGCAATGTTGCAGTAGGTAACCAGCGGCAGGCCCTCTTCGCTGAGAACCGCCAGAAGCGGCGGACTGAGCGTTGCTTCCAGCTGGCTGGCTGCCACCATGATGCGGTCGGCAAGCACCGGCTCTTCGGCCGGATCCACCAGCACCGGTATGAACCCGCCGGCTGCTACCTCCTTCAGCTGGGCGTCTTCTTCAAGGAACAGTGCCAGCCGCTGGGCCGAGTTGCTCCAGTATGACTCCGCCAGACAGAGGACGGGTTTGCCCTGCTCCCGGGCCTGTTCAAGCCCTTCTTCCAGACTTAGCCAGGCCAGGGCGGTCCGGACGTCATGCTGTGGCGCACCGGATTCTGTCCGGGTGGCCGGCATGACAGTCAGTTCAATCACGTGTAGGCCTCGGCATCCTCGAGGTCAACCTTGTTGTTCTCGATAGCGTCGGCCGTCCAGTAGGACAGCATCCAGATTGTCTGAGTGGGATTTTTGCCGGCCATGGACGGGAACACCGCACCCCCGCCGACGAAGAGATTCGGTATGTCCCACATCTGCCCGTAGCGGTTGGTTACCGACTGGGATGGATCAACCCCCATGCGTGCGCCACCGGTGTCGTGCTCCGAGCTGGCGACGGGTTCGACTTCCGGGCTGCCGAATATCCTGGCGGCTCCGGCGGCCCGCATTATCTCGCTGCCCTTCTCAAACATGTAGCGGCCCATGCGGCGCTCGTTCTGTTTTGCCTGGCGCGTCACACGCACTGCTGGCACGCCGTAGGCATCGACATAGTTCGGGTCAAGATCCAGGTAACTGGATTCATAGGGCAGCGGTTCGCACAGGAGTTGCAGACCCACGAAGCGGTTGATGTTCTCACGGGTGTGTTCCTTGAAGCCTGCTCCCCAGGTTGCCACGTCATCGGGCAGTGAGTCGTACGTCTGCAGTGGATTACGCTGGCTTGGTGAGCCGAGGAACGCGCCCCGGATGAAGAAGTCATCATCACTGAGCTGCAGCTTCTCTTCAAAGGCAACCTCGCCGTTGAAGTCGTCAAGTCCCTGCCTCTGCACGCCCGGACCGTTGTAGCCGTTGATCATCCGGTCAGTGAAGATAGCGTTGACGCTGGGCATGGCGCGGTTCATGAAGTACTTGCCAACCAGGCCGCCCCCGTCGATGCCGGAGTGCAGCAGCAGACGGACGTTCTGGAACGAATAGGCACCGAGGTAAAAGATGTCGCCGGGCTGGGTGTGTTCCTCGCCAGTGAGGGTGTCAACGTAGGTGACGCTGACGATGCGGTCGCCTTCGCGGTTGAGTCTGATGACCTGGCTGTTGGAGCGCAGCTCGAAATTTCCGGTTGCCTCTGCAGCCGGCAACAGCGAAACGAGCGAGCTTGACTTCGAGGCGTTCCAGCAGCCATGACCGGTGCAGAATGTGCAGTAGGTGCACGGTGGCCGGGAAACGCCGTAAGGGGAAAGGTAAGGAACCGTCGTGATACCCGTCGGCACGTGGAAGGGATGCAGACCCATTTCCAGTGAGCCGTGACGGAACACCAGGTCGGTTGCGTTGTCCCTCAGCGGCCGGAACGGGAAGTCATTCTGTCTTGGCGCTTCGAACGGGTTGCCTTCATTCGGGTCAACCGGCCGGATGTTGCCCTGGATGTTGCCGGGCCAGCCGCCTATGCCAACGTGGGTTTCCACTTTCTCGTAAAACGGTTCTGCTTCCTCGTAGGTCATCGGCCAGTCGGCCAGTGCCGCACCATCTTCTTCCAGATACTGCAGGCGTTCAGCCCCATACATTTCCAGCACGGTGGAGCGCAGGCGGAAGTCATCCTCAAAGAAGCGCCAGGACTGGCCTGACCAGTGCACAGACGCACCGCCGACCATGCTCGACATGATGTAGCGCGCGGGTGTGGCCCGGGCGTCTTCATCGGAGCGGAAGGTGAACGGAAGGTCAGGGAAGCTCGGCAGCAGACCACCGCGGATTACCCAGCGGAGCGTATCAAGCTGCGCCTGTGCGAAGTCCCTTTTGGTGGTCATGTGCGGGCCGCGCTCGAGTGCGACGACACTGTAGCCGGCGAGCGCCAGCTCGGTGCTGAGCGGTCCGGCTGCGGCGCCGTAACCTACGATGACCACATCTTTCTTCGGCTGTACTGCCATAGTGTTATGCCCCGTCCTGTGGCTTAAAGATCCGCCACGCTGAGAAATGGTTTGTTGAGCGGTTCGAACGTCTGCTGTTCCTCCGCCGTGTAGATGTAGTGCGCACCTGGATAGTTGACGCTGCGCCAGCCTCCGAAGTCACGGTTGCCACCGTAAATCGGGTCGGCGAAAACCCCTTCCATCACATGAGTGCGGATCATTTCAAATGAGCTGGCCGGACCGAGTTCAAACTCGGGTCCCTGCAAACGGGCGACCAGATCCTCGTCCTCACTGAGATTCTCCAGTTCAGTGAGTATTACGTCCTGCTGGCTGCTGCCGATCTGTGCGAACGGGAAGCCATGCGCGGCAACCGCCTTCTCCTCGATCTGCCTGAGGACCCGGTGATACACCTCCCGGTAGGCGCTGTAGGGACCGGCGAGGGCACGGTCGATGTAGTAATGCGCACCGAGTTCGGCTGCACCTTCTGAATCATCATCAGGTGGCCAGATCCGGTCTGCGATCGCTGCAAGCAGCTCAGATTCCTGGTGGTTGAACGTCAGCAGGCTTTCGAGCATTGCGCTCTCTTCTTCCTGGGCGTCAACCCGCAGGGCCGTGCCGATGATTGTTGTGGCCAGCAGGCCGAACCCCGCCTTGATGATGTTGCGGCGGCTTACTGACCGATCACTGCTGAAGCCGTCAAGCAGCTGCTTTTTCCTGCTCATTCGCCATTGCCCCCGTTTCCTTCGTCACCTTCATCTGCATCCTCGACGTTGCCTGGTCCTTCTGCCGGTACCTCATCGGTCTCCTGGATGGCGTCGTCATCCCATTCGCCGCCGACATTCTCACTGTCCGTGTCGTCGTTGCCATTCCCGTTGCCGTTGCCTTCTCCGTCGCCATTCTCTTCTGCTGAGTCGCCATTCTCATCTGCCGATTCGTCGGCCGTTTCCGTCTCAGGCACGCCCACCTCGCCTGCGCCGGCCTCAGGATCTTCCTGTTCAGCCTCCTCAAACGGTTCATGCAGCGTGCGCCGCAGTTCATTTATGCGGTGCTCCAGGGTGAAGTCCTGCTGTTCCCCGGTTCCGATAATCAGGGCCTCAAGTCGCGGATCACGCGGCCTGAACTCCTCATCGCCCCCTAAGACGCCGTTCTCGCTGAGGATGTAAACGATGATGTCGGTGTATGCCTGGTCGTCGAGTGAGCCAGGGCTGTGCGGCGGCATTGAGGTGTACGCCTGGAAGTAGAGCCAGTTCACGGGGTGGCCGCCCCAGCGTTCCATGAACACAGGTCCCGCCAGCGGCGGGGCTTCGGTGCCCTCAAGGCTGGCACCATGGCACATGGCGCAACTGCTGGAGTAGCTGCCCTGACCACGTTCGAGAGCGGTCTGGCTGTCCCCGGTATCTGCTTCTTCCCCGTTGGCCTGGTCACCGCCGTCCTGTGTGTCGCCGTTTTCACCCTGTTCTTCCCCGTTGCCTCCGCCGTTGCCGCCCTCAAGTGACATGTCGCTCATCTGCTCTTCGTCAGCTTCGAGTTCTTCCTCACCGGCCGGGTAATCATTGAGTGCCAGCAGGTGGGCGACGATGTTCACGTAGGTTTCCTCGTCGAGTGAACCTGGGTCGTCGTCGGGCATTTCGGTGCTGGTGTAGTCAAACAGTTCCCAGACGGTGCCGAAGCTGCCCTCCAGGGCGCCGTCGGCGAGGGGCGGGTCGCTGCCGCCGCTGCCGTCTTCGCCGTGGCAGCTGGCGCAG
Source organism: uncultured bacterium (assembly GCA_964587295.1). GTDB lineage: Bacteria > Deinococcota > Deinococci > Deinococcales > Trueperaceae > CALDPK01. The sequence continues at coordinate 3,294 of CAZPLV010000050.1, read as the reverse complement.
CTCGCGCTGTAGTCCTCAGCGCCGGTTTCTGCCTGTTCTTCGGTGTACCAGGCTTCGCCGTCACCGTTGTCGGCGGAGTCGCCGTTGTTGTCATTGCTGTCGGCTTCCCCGTCGCCGTTGCCGCCTTCAGCCTGATCACCGTTTGAATTTTCGTCCGCGTTGTCGCCGTTGCCCCCATTGGCGTCTTCTTGGTTGTCGCCGTTACTGCTGTCGGCGTTCCCGTCTTCGCCATTGGCCTGTTCCCCACCGTTGCCCTCGCCGGTCTGGCCACCGTTGCCGCTCAGGTCAGCGGAATTGGCAAGTTCGTCGATTATGAGCTGGGCCCGGACAATTTCGCGCTGGCGTACTTCGACGACCTGCTGGTGGTCGAAGTTGCCGAGTGAGGCGACAAGGATGTAGTTGCCTGGTTCGAGTCCGGTGATGGTTGCCGGTTCTTCCTGACCGGTGGTCTGCCCGATGTAGCCGGATGGGCCCAGGATGTTTACCGTTGCCTGTGAGGGCTGGACGGTGAATTCGATCCAGCCTTCACCGTCGCCTGGCTGGGCGTTTTCATCGACCTGTTCGGCTTCCACCTGCATGACGGCGTCTTCTTCTGCGTCTGCCTGCTGCTCTTCGCCGTTCTCAGAATCGGCCGTGTCGCTCTCGTCCTGGGCGCCGTCGCCATTGCCGTTCTCCTCGGAATCGGCTGTTTCGCTCTGGTCCTGGCCCGTGTCGCCATCGCCATTCTGCCCGGAATCGGCTGTTTCGTCGCCGTCTCCCTGCTCGCCGTCACCGTCGTCGCTGTCGGCTGTGGCATCACCGTTATCGCCTTCGTCACTTGTGTCTCCGCCCAGGGCAATCAGTGTCTGCAGTGCATCGTCATCACCGGCCTGCAGTTCCGAGTCGCCGTCGGGCATACCGTTGAAGGCGAGGATATGGGCGGTGACGTCGGTGTAGCTTTCTGCGTCCAGACTGCCGGGATTGTCCTGCGGCATCGTCTGGCTGATGACTTCATATAGGGCATTGACCGGCATGCCTTCCCAGGTGGAGGCAAACGTTCCGCCTGTAAGGGGCGGGTCGCCATCAAGCTGGCCGCCGTGGCACTGGGCGCAGTTGGCGGAGAACACTTCCTGGCCACGATCGGCCTGTTCCGCTGTGAATACGGTCTGCTGCCCGGCTTCTTCATCTGATGCGTCCTGCGAGTCGCCTTCCTCGCTGTCGGCCTGCTCGCCGTCACCGTCTGAGCCGTCCCCGGCCGTTGCGTCATCGCCGTCAGTCTCTTCGGTGTCGGTGCCGGACTCTTCGGTGTCGTCCCCGTTCCCGCCGTTTGATTCGCTGATGGTGGTTTCGGTTCCGTTACCGTCACTTCCGCCGATTATGCCGCCCCACCACAGGATGAGGACCACCACTCCGATGCCCAGCAGCACCCACAGGATTGTTACCAGGGTCATCCAGATGCTTGCTGTGCGTTGTTCTCCTGCCATGTTCGCTCGTTTCTGCGCCTGTCGCGGGCACCGCACTACGTTTTGGGATGCAGCTTTGTGGGGCAGTATAGAAGTGGAAACGCATGCGTAAACGCAAGCGCACCCACATTACTGCTGCAGTAGCGGACTGTTGCGGGGTGCTGCGGACAGACTGCAGTTCAGGACGCATTATCGGCTCTTGCTGAGCCTCTAGACTGACGGACAATGTGAATGAGATAAGAATCCGGTTAATCCGGCCGCTCCGCTTCCTGCGCCTGGCGCTAGTGCCTGTTACCGCAATGTTGCTGGTTTCGTGCGGTAACGAACTGGTACTGAATCCGCAGGGTCCGGGTGCGGTCGAAATCGCACGCAGCTGGTGGATTTTGTACTGGTCTGCGCTGGTGGTCTGCCTGCTTGTGTTCGCGATTCTGTTTGCTGCCATCTGGCGCAGGCGCCGCAGTGAAGTGGATGCGGGCCAGGCTGAGGCGCGCGGGAAAGCCGCGGTTCTCTGGGGCGGTGGCATCATTCCGTTGCTGCTCCTGATCGTCACCACGGTACTGATACTCCTGGGCATGCGCTGGCTGGACACCAGGGCACCGGATGATGCACTGACAGTGCACATCACCGGTCACATGTTCTGGTGGGAGCTCGATTACGCGGATTACGGCTTTGCCAGCGCCAACGAGCTGCACATCCCGGTGGGTGAGCCTGTCCGGCTGGAACTTGAATCTGCTGACGTGATCCACTCCTTCTGGGTGCCCCAGCTGCACGGCAAGATGGAGCTCGTTCCCGGCCGGACCAACGAACTGGTCATCCAGGCTGACGCACCGGGAGTTTACTCCGGTTTCTGTGCGGAATTCTGCGGCCCCGGGCATTCGCATATGCGGATCATGGTGATTGCCCAGATGCCTGACGAGTTCGAGGCATGGGCCCAGGGGCAGGCGGAGGATTACAGCCCGCCTGACACGGAACTGGCGGAGCAGGGCCAGGAAGTGTTTCAGCGGCTCATCTGCTCGAACTGTCACACGGTGCGCGGCATTTCTGAGGCAGCGGTGGAGGTCGGGCCCGACCTGACCCACCTGGGCACCCGCAGCACCCTGGCCGCGCGCACGCTCGCGAACACGCGCTCGCAGCTGGCGAACTGGATTACTGATCCCCAGGGAATCAAGCCGGGCAACAACATGCCGGCAACGCCCATGACGGGGCAGGAACTGGACGCACTGATTGAATTCCTGGGGGTAGCGGAGTGAGCGAGTACCTCAAAGGCATGCCCCGCGAGGACTACGGGGGGTACAGGCCCGACGGTGAAGCACTCGAAGAAGCCTGGAGCAGACCTCCGGGCTGGCGGGGACCGCTCATGGTGGTCAACCACCGGACTGTTGGTCGCCGCTTCATGTTCACCGGGCTGATTTTCCTGATTCTGGGTGGCATTCAGGCGCTGATGATGCGCACGCAGCTGGCCCAGCCTGAACTTGACCTGATCAGCGCAGAGCTGTTCCAGCAGCTGTTCAGCATGCACGGCACCACGATGATGTTCCTGTTTGCCGTGCCGATATTCGAGGGCGTGGCAATGTACCTCATCCCATTGATGGTGGGGGCGCGCGACATGAGCATGCCCAGGCTGTCGGCGTTCGGGTACTGGCTCTACCTCATAGCCGGCGTCACGCTGTTTGCCTCGTTCTTTCTGGGTGTCGCTCCAGATGCAGGCTGGTTCGCTCACGCGCCGCTGTCTTCCGACCGGGCTTTCACGCCGCAGATGGGCATGGACGTCTGGGCGACCGCAATCAGCCTGCTGGAAATTTCGGCGCTGACCGCGGCTGTTGAAATCGTGGTGACCATCCTCAAGATGCGC
>CAZPLV010000049.1:0-11377 GCA_964587295.1 uncultured bacterium | reverse complement strand
CGGTGATCACGTCCTGCACCTGTGCTTCGCGCACTTCAGCGCCGCTCTCAAGGCGGGCATTGATCCAGGCATACGCCTCATCCTTGGCCGCAAGCACATGACCTGCGGCCTGCCGGTGCGCGTCCGCCTGCGCGTCAGTCCAGGCGCTGAACGCCTGCAGCAGCTCACCGGAACTGACGGGTTCAACCCCGAACTCACGCAGCTGCTCCATCGTGCCGGCGTCGACGAATGACAGGTAAGGGATGTCATTGTGCGGCGAATACTCCATCGCGAGGGGTCCTGCCGGCAGCAGCTGCTGCAGTTCAGTCCGCAGGCTGTCATGACCGCTGTAGCTGCGCACTTCGCAAGGCAGGCCGGGCGCCAGCGAACCACGCTCGATTGCGTGCACCAGCAGGGTCGACTGGCCCTCTGCGGGCACGAACAGGAAAACGCGCCGGGTCAGCATGCCCGGACCGAGTTTGAGGAACCGCCTGGATATGCGGTTAAGGCCACGGAAATCGTAAATGAGCCAACCGGGCAGATTCAGGCGTTTAAGCTCCGTCTGCGCGGCGGCAAGCCATTCGTTCATGCTGCGCATCATAGCGTCTGGGTGCCCCGTACTTTCGGGTGACCCACACCCCGGTCCGCAGCAGTCAGACGCCCGTCTGCCGATTTTGCCGGCAGCCCTGTGGAAGTCAGTCGCTGACCAGGTTGCGGAGCTCGGAAATCAGCGGCCTGAGCAGGTCACTTTTCAGCTTGAGCGACGCCCGGTTCACGATGAAGCGGGCACTTGAATCCATGATGGTTTCAACCTCAACCAGGTCGTTGGCCCGCAGCGTGGAACCGCTCTCCACCAGGTCAACCACCGCGTCGGCCAGTCCGGTGAGGCAAGCCAGCTCGACGTTGCCGGTCAGGCGCACGACCTCAGCGGGCAGTCCCTGCTCATGCAGCCAGCGCGACGCCACCCGCGGATACTTGCTGGCAACACGCGCGACCGTGTGCTGCTCACCGCGTGGCCGTATGAGCGACAGGCGGCAGCGGGCGAACCTGAGGTCAACCGGTTCAAACACGTCACTACCCGCCTCGAGCAGCACGTCCTTGCCAACGACACCGGCGTCCGCCACGCCAAGCTCCACGTAGGTCGGCACGTCTGCGTTGCGCATCAGAATCACCCGCACATGCTCGCCTTCATGGCGCATGGCGCGTTCGTCCTCACCGATCTGCACGTCCAGACCGGCTTTCTTGAGCAGGTCAAGGCTCTCCTGAAGCACGCGGCCCTTGGGCAAAGCCAGAGTGAGTTTTCCGTCGGGTCTCGTCACAGGTGCTCTTCCAGCAGCAATTGCAAGGCGCGCAGCAGGCCACCGTCAGTACCGACGGCCTGAACCAGCCCTTCATGCACAAGGTAACTCGCTCCGGCTGTCACTGCCTCAGCCCGGAGATGCGCAGGATCTTCAGTCAGGGAGCGCATGACCGTGTAACCGTGCCGGCGAAGGAGCCGGCTGGCCCTGTCATCGCTGCTCAGGGTGGTCGGTATTGTGCGGTCGGTCAGGCGCACACCGGCGCTCATCAGTCGTTCCAGTCCCAGGCTGAAGCCTGCCGCGTGGGGAAGCAGCGCTCCGTCATAACGGCCACCGCCGAGCAGTGGCTGGCCGAAGTCAGGGGTATAGGCACGGAAGGTCATCCCGGTGTAATAGCTGAGCCGGCGGGCCATGCCCAGTTCCAGCAGCAGTTCGCTCAGGTCCTCGAACTGCTCCAGGATCGCGGCGGTCCGGTCTAGTTCCGCCAGAGTTTCGGGCCAGGGAGCAAGCTGCCGGGCGACGGCAAGCACGTCAGCAGTGCCGAACAGATCCGGCACGCCCAGCAGTGCGTCACGCAGGTCGGCAGCCAGGTTGAAACCGTCAACCAGCTCAGTGAGTGTCGACATGTCCTTGCGGTCAATCGCTGCAGCCAGGGCGTCCTGACGGGTGGCCGGTACCTCGGCCAGCTCAAACAGCGCCCGCACGAAGGCTGGGTTGCCTATCTCGATGCGCGGCGCCAGCCCGAAGGCCCGCACGCTCTCGCGGGCCAGGTGAATCAGTTCCGTATCAGCCCGGGCATTGGAAACACCGATCAGTTCCACTCCGGCATGAGTGAACTCGCGCGCATGGGCGAAGTCCGGATCAATTGCCTGCCAGACTGTCCCGCTGTACTGCAGACGCAGTGCGGCAGCTCCCGCTGCGGCTTCCCTGTGGTGCAGCTGCACGAGCTGAGCCAGCGCTGGAGTGAAGTCGCTGCGCAGCGCCAGCAGCCGGCTGCCATCGTCGGTCAGTTTGAATGACTGTTTGGCACGGGGATGATGTGCATCGAAGACCTCCAGGGCCGGCACTTCAACCGTGCTGTAACCCCAGCCGGCATAGAGCGACTGCAGCCGCTGGAGCAGCTCTGCGCGGCGCGCTGCCGCCTCCTGGAGTGCGTAGTGGGTGCCATAGACAAGTGGGGAGGCGCTCATGATCGCCCCTCAGCGTAGCAGCTGCTCACGGCCGCACCAGCACGAGATTGTCACGGTGCACCACTTCGTCGAAATCACGGTTCCCAAGGATGCGCCTGAACTCACTGCTGCGCTGACCTTTTATGCGTGTGGCGGCGTCACTGTCGAAATTGCTCAGGCCCCGGGCAATCAGGGTGCCGCCATTAATGATGTCGACTGCGTCACCGAAGCGGAAGGTTCCCTGCACCGCGGTGATTCCGATCGCAAGGAGGCTGCTGCCCTTCTTCAGGGCGTTCAGCGCGCCGGCGTCAATCGTGAGCTGTCCGCGAGTAGGCTGCTGCGCCAGCCAGGCCTTGCGTCTGGGCGCATGCGGCCGGGCCCGGAAGCGGGTTCCGCGCACTGTGCCCTCCGCCAGCGCTTCCAGCCCTGCACCTCCCCCACCGATCACCAGCGTCTCGATGCCCGCCTGGGTGGCAATCTCAGCTGCCCGCAGCTTGGTCACCATGCCGCCGGTGCCCCGCTGGTCACGCGTGCCCTGGGCCAGGTGCCGTACCTCGTTGAGGTCAGTGACGGTGTCGATGCGCCGGGCGTCACTAAAGCGACCCGGGTCGCGGTCGTAGAGGCCCTCGACATCGGTAAGGATCACCAGTGCGTCGGCGTCAGCCAGATAGGCGGTCCAGGCGCTGAGCGTGTCATTGTCGCCCAGGCGGATCTCACTGGTTGCGACACTGTCGTTCTCGTTGATCACCGGCACCGCCCCAAGCCGGAGTGAAGCCTCAATCGTGTTGCGCGCGTTCACGTAACGCTCGCGGTCCTGTACGTCAGAAGCAGTCAGCAGCAGTTGCGCCACCGGCAACGGGGCCAGCGCACGGGCCCAGTCCAGCATCAGCAGCGCCTGGCCGACTGCGGCAGCAGCCTGCTTGTCCGGGAGCGTGAGCGGCAGCTTCAGGCCCAGCCGCTCACGCCCGGCCGCCCCCGCACCGGAACTGACGATGACGACATGGCACCCAAGTTTGTCCTTGAGCAGCTGCACGCCCCGTCCGATTGCCCACAGTTTCGGCAGGCTGATGCGGCCGGAATCATCGGTCAGGCTGCTGGTGCCGCATTTGAGGACCAGCCGTTTCCAGTTGCGGGGTGAGTCGTTCACAATGGCAGCAAGAATAACTCGCGCAGCGCGCACTTCACGCCATCCAGGCAATAGCGGATAGAATTCCGCCATGACCAGTCCCGCCTCCTCACCCCGCCTCGCTGTTGTCGGCGCCACCGGTGCCGTGGGCAGCGAGATACTGCAGCTGCTGAACGAACGTGATTTCCCGCATTCGGGAATCCGGCTGTACTCATCGGCACGCTCGGCAGGCAAGCGCCTGCAGTTCGGCGAACATGAGCTGGTCAGCGAGGAGCTGCCCGCTGCCGGCGGGCTGGATGCCGATATTGTTTTTTCCTGTGCAGGCGGCACCATCTCCAGACGGCAGGCCTGGGACTGGGCCGAAGCCGGCGCGGTGGTCATAGACAACACGAGCGCCTGGCGCATGGACGAGCGGGTCCCCCTGGTGGTGCCCGAGGTCAACCCCGCAGCGGCCCGCGCACACAACGGCATAATCGCCAACCCGAACTGCTCCACCATCATCGCCCTGATGGCGCTGGCGCCATTGCACCGGGCATTCGGCCTGAAGCGCGCGACTGTCGCCACCTACCAGGCGGTGTCAGGTGCGGGTGCAGCGGGCATCGGTGAGCTCGAGCAGCAGTCCCGCGCGGTTCTGGACGGCGAGCAACCGGAAACCTCCGTGTTCCGGCACGTGATTGCCTTCAACCTGTTCAGCCACGACAGCGAAATCGGTGCAGACGGTTACAACGAAGAGGAACGCAAGCTTCTGCAGGAGTCACGCAAGATTCTTGCCGCGCCCGATCTGATGATCAGCGCCACCTGCATCCGGGTGCCGGTGTTCCGGGCACACTCCGAGGCCATTCACGCCGAGTTTGAGGTCGACGTGACCCCGCAGCAGGCCAGCGAAGTGCTGGCAGCGGCTGCAGGTGTGAGGCTTGTCGATGACCCGGCCGCCAACACGTTCCCCATGCCCATAAGCGCCAGCGGCAAGGACGATGTACTCGTGGGTCGCATCAGAGAAGACACGAGCCGGCCCGGCTCACTGGCACTGTTCGTGGCCGGTGATCAGGTACGCAAGGGCGCCGCGCTCAACGCCGTCCAGATCGCGGAACTCCTGAATTGAGCCTTACTCGATGCGGCCGGTCCGCTCGTACACGATCAGTGCGGCCCACTCCCGGACCACTGCGTCAAAGTGCGCCAGCCGGTCTGAGAAATTCATGTTCAGGCTGAACAGGCGTGGCGTGGCAGGTGCGCGGTAATCAACCGGCCAGGGAATCGGGTTCCAGCCAAGCGTGGAGAATACTGCCTGGGCGCGCGGCATGTGCATCGCACTGGTGACCAGCACCCAGTTCTCTCCGGGTCCGGGACGCACCGCCTCCAGAGCCAGCAGCCCTTCTTCGTAGGTGCTGCGTGCCTCACCGACAAAAGTGATCTGCCTGCCCGCAAACTCGGGGCCGGCAAACATGCTCTGCGGGGCACTCTGCGCCCTGAAATCAAGCGGGACCGTTTCGCGGTACAGTCCGGTCAGCACCAGCTGCGCGTCGGGGTACTGCCGGGCCAGTGATGCTGCGGCAGTCATCCGCTCGGCCGCTGCATTCAGATTCAGCTGATTCTGCTCCTGACTTATCTGCCATTCAATCGAGCCGCCCAGGACAATGATGCCGTCCAGCTCAGACGGCAGCTGCACCGGCTTCTCAACGCGTCGCTCAAGGTGCCAGCCAAGCCAGTCGGATGCACCGAATACGGTCGGCAGCATCGCCACCAGCAGCGTCACGAACAGCAGGAATGTTGCCAGACCCCGCAGGCGCACCAGCAGTGAGAGGAACGCCAGCAGAACCAGCATGAGTATCACGTTGCCGGGCTGCAGGAACCACCAGGCTTCTGTTGTCACCTAAGTATCCCGACTGCTGCGGGCTGACTGAACGGGCGGCACATAATATACTGTCAAGTGTAACTCTCGTCCGGCCGATTGACTGGTGGCCCCTCCTGGGTCCCAGGCGCTGAACAATCATGGTCACGCGCCCCGTGCTTCGCGCCGGACAGAAGCCAAAGAGGTTGATAGCGTGAGCCTGAAAATCATTACTGACTCCACCTGCGATCTGGACCTGAATGAACTGAACGCCCTAGGCGTGGCCCGGGTGCCACTCAACGTGCACTTCAAGGGAAAGAGTTGGCTTGACTGGGAGGAAATCACGCCTGCCGACATCATCCGGGGCGTTGCAGACGGCGCGGACCTGCCCAGCACCAGCCAGCCGAGCCCGGAGGCCTTTGCGGAGAAATACCGTGAGGCCATCGCAGACGGTGCCACCGAGATTCTGGTCGTCTCGATCAGCTCCGAGCTCAGCGGCACGTTCCAGTCAGCTGTCCTTGCTGCCAGGGATTCCGAGGTGCCGGTTGAGGTCTTCGACACGCGTGCCGCCAGCCTGGGGGTGGCCCATGTTGTGAAACGCGCCGTCCAGCTGCGCGATGAGGGCCTGAGTGTGGCGCAGATGCTGCCCGCACTTGAGCGGGTGCGTGACACCGGGCTGCCCTACATCACGGTGGGCGGACTTGAATTTCTGCAGAAGGGCGGCCGGCTCGGCAAGGCACAGGCGGTCATCGGTGGCCTGCTCAACATCAAGCCGATCCTGTCGGTGACGGACGGCAAGATTTCGGTGATGGGCCGGGCCCGCGGCAGCAAGAAGGCGCTGCGGGAAGTTGTTGCGACACTGAAGACGCATGACGAGTCGAACGACGGCAAGCTGTTCCTCAGCTTCCTGCACGTGCAGGACCCCGCCGCTGCCCAGGAGCTCAAGGACGCGATCGATGCGGCCGGCATCAGCTATGACGGTGGAGAGATTTACGAGATTGGTGCGGTCATCGCGTCGCACGTTGGTCCCGGCACCCGGGCTGTCTACGCCTGGACGCAGGACGCTTAAGCGGTTTCAGACCATTGACAGCTGGCCGGTGCGAAATTGCACCGGCCAGCTTCCTTCTCTCCTGCGTTCGGGCTTCAGGCTCAGAGTGAGGCGTTGCCCGAGATGGTGGCAATTCCGTCGCTCACCGTAAAAGTGAGCGTGAAGTCAGCCGGAAGATCCGACGGGTCAAGGTCCGCAGTGAAAACCAGCTCAAGCTCGAGATCAAACGTCTCGGTTTCCGGTCCGATAACCACGTCGTTCACAGCGGCCATCAGCTGGCCGGCCACCACCAGGTCAAGGGCATCGGGTTCTCCACCAAGAAAACGGTAGCGGTTACCCGCGTCATGCTGCAGCGTGACGGAACCGGGCAGTGACACAGAACTGAACTCCGCACTGTTTGCGCCGTCAGTCACGCTGAAGCTGAGGGTGAAACCGGTGAGCACTATCTCATCCGGCAGTGTCACATCAGCCAGGGTGCCACCGGCGGTAACTTCCGCGTCAATCTCAATGGGGATGCTGAGTCGCCGCAGAACCAGACGCGGGTCAATCTTGGCAATACCCGTGCTGCTTTCCTGAGCCACAAATTCGGCTGACGACTGCTGGAGCGACAGGCTGGTCGGTGGCCTCAGCCCGGCGACCACACGCTGGCTGTTCAGCATCGCCAGGTTGGCCTCCTGGCCACTGAACGGGAAACTGCAGGCGGCCAGAAAGCCAGCCAGCAGCACAGCGGGAACGACAAATCGGAAAAGTCTCATGGTACTTCCTCCCTGAGGCGGTCGCTTCTGACGCCGTCAGCGCCGTTGCGCCGCTGCATTCCATTGACTACGCGGGCATGGTACACCCTGCGGGCGACAGGCGTGGTGACAGTTGCCTGCCCGGAACCGGCCGGCATTTGCCCAGTCAGCTGCCTGACAGGTTTTCGCCCGGTCTAGCATCGCTGTATGTACGCCTCCATCACCTCAGCCACGCTCTATGGCATCGAGGCGCTTGAAGTCCAGGTCGAGGTTGATGTGGCGCCAGGGCTGCCGGGCATGTACCTGTCCGGTTTGCCGGATACGGCCGTCCGCGAGGCACGGGAACGGGTCCGGGCCGCACTGCGCAACAGCGCTCTGCCATATCCGCAGCGACGCACGGTCGTGAACCTGGCGCCGGCCGATCTGCGCAAGGAAGGCCCGGCGCTTGACCTGCCCATTGCCCTCGCCCTGCTGCTGGCGCAGTCGGTCCTGCCCCCGGACTGCCTGCGCGGCAGCCTGGTAATCGGTGAACTTGCCCTCAGCGGTGAGCTTCGTCCGGTACGTGGCGCCCTGAGCTGCGCGTTGCTGGCAAAGCAGGCGGGCTTCAGCCGTCTGCTGTTGCCGCTGCACAATTATGCGGAAGTCCGGGTGCTGAGTGACCTGGAAATCATTCCGCTGGGCACGCTGAGTGACGCGGTTGCCTGGCTGCAGGGCCGCTTCACTCCTGTATTGCCACAGTTCACGCCGGATCCGGACAGCGAAGCAGTCCCTGACCTGGCGGATGTCCGGGGTCAGCTGGAGGCCAGGCGGGCGCTGGAAATCGCCGCTGCAGGCGGCCACAACCTGCTTTTCACAGGGCCTCCAGGCACGGGCAAGTCGATGCTCGCCAGTCGCCTGCCCGGCCTTCTGCCGCAGCTTTCCGAAGAGGCCGCTCTCGAAGTCACCCGCATCAGTTCGGCTGCCGGCCATGCTCCTTGCGGTCTGATCCGCACACCACCGTTCAGGGCGCCGCATCAGACGATCAGTGCAGGAGCACTGGTGGGCGGCAGGCAACCCGGAGAGATCAGCCTCGCCCACAACGGGGTGCTGTTTCTGGATGAAGCCTCAGAATTCCCGCAGCATCTGCTGGACCTGCTGCGCCAGCCGCTGGAGAACGGCTCGATCAGGCTGCAGAACCAGCGGCTGAATCAGCTGCTGCCTGCACGCTTCCAGCTGGTGGCCGCCCGCAATCAATGTCCCTGCGGTCAGCGTGATGTTCCGGGTCGCGACTGCCGCTGCACGTCCGGCCAGCTGCAGGCCTGGCAACGCCGTCTGAGCGGACCGCTGCTGGACAGGATTGACCTTCGGGCACGCACGCACCTGTTCCGGCCTGAGGACCTGCCGCACATGACAGCCGGCGAACCGACCTCCACGGTCCGCCAGCGTGTGGCCGTGGCCAGGCTCAGGGCGCTGAGGCGCCAGGGCAGCACGAACGCATGGCTCAACGGTCCGGCCCTGAAACGCCACTGCAGACTGAAGCGCGATGCGACGGCATTTCTGGACCACAACCTGCCCCGCGCCGGGCTGAGTGCCCGCGGCTATGACCGGATGCTCCGCACCTCACGCACCATCGCTGATCTGGCAGGAAGCCCGGCGCTTGAACCGGCTCATCTGGCGGAGGCCCTGGGATATATGGAGGTTGAGGCCGGAGAATCCTGGGTCAGCTGATGAAGTCAGCCGGGGAAGCTGTGTGCGACACAACTTGCATCTTGCTGAAGCGCGTCTGAGGCATGGTACATTAGCCCCTTGAACAGTCAGAGCAGGGCGCCAGAGCGGACGTCCCGGCTGCTGGCTGAACGCGTTTTAGGAGGACGAAGTGTCAATAGTACGTTGGCTTCGCAGGCTCAGCCCCATGGCAGGCGTCATCCTGCTCCTGGCAGGTTGTGCCTTTGATGGCCCACGCTCCACCTTGCAGCCTGCGGGTGAAGTCGCAAGGATCCAGCTGGACCTGCTGGTTTACACCACTTGGCTGAGTGTAGGCGTTGTGGTCCTTGTGGTCGGTGCGCTCGTGTATGCGCTGATCCGCTATCGGAGCCGGCCATCAGATAAAGGGCTGCCGACCCAGTTCCACGGCAGCGTCACGGTAGAGGCAATCTGGACATTCATTCCGGTTGTCATCGTCATCATCATCGCCATCCCGACGGTGCGCGCGATCTTCGAAACCGAAGCCCACGTTGAGCCGGCGGACGGTGACGTCGTCGTAAACGTCACCGGTTATCAGTGGTGGTGGAAGTTCGAGTATCCCGATTACGGGATCACCACTGCAAACGAGCTGCACTTCCCGGTGGGCAGCCGTCTCGTCCTGAATCTTGATTCTGCCGATGTCCTCCATTCGTTCTGGGCGCCTCGCCTCGGTGGCAAGCGCGACCTGATTCCGAACCAGGACAACCAGCTTTGGCTCAAGGCTGATGAACCCGGCATCTATCCTGGTCACTGCGCAGAACTCTGCCTCGGGCCGCATGCCTACATGCGTTTCCGTGTGATCGCCACCACTCCTGACGAGTTCGACCAGTGGGTCGCCAGCTTCCAGGCCCTCCAGGCCCCGGAAATGCTGGACGCCGCTGCCGAACCCGCCCGCGTGGAACTGTTCGTGCAGGAGCAGGCCGACCCGGCACTCATCAGCCAGGGCAGCCAGCTCTTCGTAACCAAGGGCTGCGTGGGCTGCCACACCGTTGCCGGCAACATAGGCGGCAACCCGGCCTACCCTGACCTGACGAACTTCGGCCTGCGCACCACCGTTGGCGCTGCAGTGCTCGAGAACAATATGGACAACCTGACCCAGTGGATCACCGATCCGCAGTCAGTCAAGCCCGGCAACTACATGCCTAACCAGTGGGCTGATGACGACCCCAACCGTGAGGAGGAAGGACGCGCCATTGCCGCGTACCTGCTGAGCCTCGGCGGCGTCGCGGAAGCAGGCGGAGAGACCGCCGGTACAGGCGTTGACAGCCTTGCCCTCGGAGGAAACAACTGATGGCGGCAACAACTGTACGCAGCGGCCTTTTGCCGCGGCCCGAATTCAAACGGGGTCCCCTTGACTGGATGACCACGGTCGACCACAAGAAACTCGGTCTGCTGTACCTGGCCACCAGCTTCATCTTCCTGCTGGCCGGCAGCGTCGAGGCAGGCCTGCTGCGCATGCAGCTCGCCCTGCCCGAGATGCAGATGATCAACCCGGACCTGTTCAACCAGCTGTTCACGATGCACGGCCTCACGATGGTGTTCCTTGCCATCATGCCGATGGGCATCGGCCTCGCGAACTACTTCGTTCCGCTGGGCATCGGCGCCCGGGACCTTTCGTTCCCGCGCCTGAACGCGTTCGGCTACTGGATCTACGCGCTCTCCGGCCTCATGATCTACTCCAGCTGGTTCCTGGGCGGCGCTCCCGACGTGGGCTGGGTAGCCTATGCACCCCTGACCTCGCTGGCCGCCAACCCGGGCCACGGCGTCGACTTCTCCATGATCGGCCTGGCCATCAACGGTATCGGCACGCTCGTCACCGCGATGAACCTGATCGTGACCATCGTCAGCTTCCGCGCACCCGGCATGACCTACATGCGCATGCCGCTGTTCGCCTGGATGATGTTCATCACCAGCTTCCTGATCATCTTTGCCTTCCCGCCGCTGACCATCGCCCTGGTGCAGGTCATTTTTGACCGATCGTTCAACTTCGTGTTCTACGTGACAGCCGCCGGGGGCATGCCGATTCTGTGGCAGCACCTGTTCTGGATCTTCGGTCACCCGGAGGTTTACATCATCATTCTGCCGGCATTCGGCGTGATCAGCGAAATGATTCCGGTCTTCTCGCGCAAACCGCTGTTCGGTTATCCGGTGATGGTCCTTTCCGGCGTGTTCATCGGCTTCATGGGCTTTGCCGTGTGGAGTCACCACATGTTCACCACCGGCCTGGGTCCTGTTGCCAACAGTGTCTTCTCAGTCACTTCGTTCATAATCGGGGTCCCGACAGGGATCAAGATTTTCAACTGGATAGCCACCATCTGGGGTGGCCAGGTCAGATTCACCTCGGCGATGCTTTACGCGATTGCCTTCATCGTCACCTTCCTCCTGGGTGGCATTACCGGCATCATGGTCGCCATCTCTCCGTTTGACCAGCAGGTGCACGACACCTACTTCGTCGTCGCCCACTTCCACTACG
>CAZPLV010000048.1:9087-11496 GCA_964587295.1 uncultured bacterium | reverse complement strand
ATCTGTTCCTTCTTGCTGAAACGCAGGATGGATTCGTCCTCGAACCACTTCTCGAGTTCCTTCAGGCGCTCGACGCGACCGCGGATGGTGCGGAAGTTGGTGAGGAGCCCACCGAGCCAGCGCTCATTGACGAATGGCATGCCGCTGCGCTTGGCTTCAGCAGCCAGGATTTCCTGGGCCTGCTTCTTCGTGCCGACGAACAGGATGGTCTTCCCGGCAATTGCAAGGTCGCGCAGGTAATCGAAAGCCTTTTCGCTTTCGACCAGCGTCTTCTGCAGGTCGATGATAAAGATGCCGTTGCGTTCCGCGAAGATATAGCGCTTCATCTTCGGGTTCCAGCGCTTCGTTTCGTGACCGAAGTGCACACCGGCTTCAAGGAGTTGCTTCATTCCGAGGTAAGACATTTGTTCCTCCACAGGCGGGACGTTGAGACTGGATTCAGGGTGCCGGGCCGCATCTGGCGGCTGTCATCCTCTGCGATTGACGTGACGGACATCCCGCTGCCGGCACGCCAAACCGAGCAAGTCTAGCACTAAAAGGACCCGGCCATGGCCGGGTCCTGATACCTTGCTTACATGTATGGCTGCCTGCCTAGAGCGCGGAGCAGCCTCCGGCCGCTGCGGCGACGGAAAGCTCGTGGCCTGCGTCCAGTTCAAGTGCACCCTGGAAGGCTTCCATGGCGCGATCATCGTCACCGATGGTTCCACGGGCGCAGTAGGCTGCACCGAGCCAGTAGCGTGCATCGGCGGTGACGGGCCACAGCTGGGCTGCGCTGGCAGCGCGGCGCACTGCCTCATCGTAGCGGCCGAGGCTGACCAGACCGCGTGAGAGGTAGGTGTAGAGCGGCGGCAGGAAGATCGAGCCTTCCAGTTGCACGGCGTGCTCAAAGTAGGGAACCGAGTCCGCCACCTGGCCGCACTCGAACAGCGTAATTGCCAGATCCGAGACTGCCGAGAGGTTGTTCGGTGCGATGGCAACGGCCTGCCGAAGCTCATACTCGGCTGCTTCGCAATCACCGACGCGGTAAAGCGCATTGCCCAGGTTGCTGTGGGCGCTTGCGCTGGTCGGGTCCAGTACGACGGCGCGGCGGAAGGCGGTGACAGCCCGTTCAAGGCTGCCCAGATCGCGGTAGGTCTTGCCCAGGTTGACGTGAATCACGCTCTCCATGCGGGTGCTGATCTCTTCATCAGTCTGCGCTGAGGAGGCGGCATGCTCAAGCGACTCGCGCGCTTCATCGAAACGGGCCAGCTGGAACAGGATGACGCCCTTGGTGTTGAGCACCTGGGTGTTGCCCGGTGCGATGCGTTCGGCATTGGCCAGAACGGTGAGAGCATCATTGAGCATGTCGGGGTAGCGCTCGGGATCGGTCTGGTACTGCGACTGGTAGGTCAGTGCCAGATGTACATAAGCCATGGTTAGGTTCGGATCGGCGCTGATTGCCTCACGCAGGCTCTCGATGGCCAGATCGTAGGCAAACCGGCATGAGAGTGCGCGGCCGTGACCGAGATGGGCCTCGGCATTTGTCGGATCCTGGCGGACTGCCTCGCGGAAGTAGTACTGGGCGAGTTCGCATTCACCCATTGCGAGGAAGCCGTTGCCGTTGGCAACGTTTGTTGCCGCGTCATTCTCACTCGCTTCCTGCGCCAGTGCCGCAGGGGCAAGCATGGCGAGAAGAGCGATGGCGATGAGTGTGAATCGTTTGATCAAAATCTCCTCCGGTGCTGGACAAGCTTTAGCGCTGCAGGGACTTCACCCCGCCCCGGATTGCCTGCAGCATGTGGCAGAAACGCCGCTCTGGATGAAGATACAGCTTCTGCCTTGCACTGAGCTGTATCATTACCAGTGACTGTGAGAGGGCCGTGTGCCTGTCTCACGCGCCTGCGACCGCGCAGGCTATCACGTCACGGCGCCGAATCTGCCGTATTTGAGAACAAGAGGTACATCAGTGCGATTTCTGCGCGTAAACATTGGAAAGCTTGCCATCGCTGCGTTCGTGATGAACGTGATCGTCATCCTGCAGGGGGCGTTCGTACGTGCCACCGGCTCGGGGGCCGGCTGCGGCAGCCACTGGCCCACCTGCCACGGCGAAGTGGTTCCGCTCAGCTTCAACACGCAGATGCTCATCGAGTACAGCCACCGGGCCCTGTCCGGAATCGTGCTGCTGCTGGGCGTCTGGCTTCTCATCCGTGGCTTCCAGATGCGCCGGGAACGGCCTGGCTTCCACTGGTTCGCAGTAGCCGCGTTCGTCCTGGTCATCATCGAGGCACTGCTTGGCGCTGCCACGGTGCTGTTTGAACTGACCGGGGACACCGTCTCGACTGCTCGTGGCCTGATGGTCGCCGCCCATCTTGTCAACTCCATGCTGCTGATAGGAGCGCTCTCCGGCGTGCTGGTCTACTCCAGGCGCCG
>CAZPLV010000048.1:0-8987 GCA_964587295.1 uncultured bacterium | reverse complement strand
GGCACCGGCATATTCCTGCTGCTGGCACTTGGTTTCGCCCGGATGCACAAGCCGGTGGCTGAGACCAGGCCCCTGGCGCAGCTGCTGTTCTACCTCTACCTCGGTCAGCTCGCTGTCGGGTTCATCAACTTCGTGCTGATGGCGCCCACCGTCCTGCAGATAATCCACCTGGCCATAGCCGTCGCACTGTTTGCAGTGTTCACAGCAGCAAGTCTGGTGACTCTGGGGTATCCTCTGGCGCAGCAGGCTGCTGCCAAGCAGCCGCTGACGACGAAGTTGGAGAATGCCTGACCTGCAATGCCAGAAACTGCCATGACCGTTCCCGCAATCGCCCCCAAAGCCACCTGGCGTGACTACCTGGCGCTGACCAAGCCCAGGGTCATCAGCCTGCTGCTGCTCACCACTGTCGGTGCCATGTTCATTGCCGCCAGCGGCTGGCCCGGCTTGACGCTGCTGCTGGGTCTGCTGGTCGGTGGCTACATGTCTGCCGGCGCCGCCGGTGTGTACAACATGATCATCGACCGCGACATAGATCTAAGCATGAAGCGGACCTCGAAGCGCGCCGTCGCCAACGAGCTGATTTCGACCCGCAATGCACTCGTCTTTGCCGTCGTCCTGACCGTTGTCTCATTCGTAATCATCTGGGCCGTGTCAAACGTGCTGGCTGCCCTGCTTTCCTGGGCCGGCATCGCCTTTTACGTGATCATCTACACGATCTGGCTCAAACGCTCCACCTGGCACAACATCGTCATCGGCGGTGCCGCCGGCGCGATCCCACCGCTCGTCGGCTGGGCGGCCGTGACGGGTGAACTGAGCCTGCTCGCCTGGTGCCTGTTCGGCCTCGTGTTCATGTGGACCCCGGTGCACTTCTGGGCGCTGGCACTCATGATCAAGGAGGACTACCGCAATGTCGGAGTGCCCATGGCCCCGATAGTCATCGGTGACAGGGCCACCGTCATGCAGATGGTCATGTATGCCGTGCTCACGGTGGCGCTGACCATCATGCCGTTCGTGATGAGCGAGATGTCGGTGCTCTATGTGATTGCCGCACTTGCGCTCAATCTTGTCCTTGCCCTGCGGCTCTACCGTCTGTACCAGGTCGTGGCCGCCGGCCAGCGGGTGGACCGCAAGGCCGCCCTGCCGCTCTACCTCTACTCCATGAGTTACCTGGCGCTGATCTTCGTTGCCATGGCAGTGGACCGGATGATTTTCTCCTGAGCATGCCCGCATCCCAAGGCCCACAGAATGCCCCCTGGCGGGTGCTGCTGAGCACCCGCTGGATGTTCGGGCACCTTCTGGCACTTACCCTGGTGACGATCTTCATCATTGCCGGCTTCTGGCAGCTGAACCGGCTGCAGGAAGTGCGTGCCGGGAACGCCGTGGCGCTTGAACGGGCCGACATGCAGCCGCTGACCATTTCGGATTCCGGCGCCCACAGCGCACTTCTATCGGCAGGCGCGGGAGCCGCGGAGCTCGAACTGCGCCGTGCGGTGGCGACCGGCAGCTATGAACCTGAATCCGAGCTGCTGCTGCGCTCCCGCTCCTGGAACGGGCAGCCGGGCTGGCACCTGCTGACCCCGCTCCGCCTGGCTGACGGGAGTCTGCTGCTGGTTAACCGCGGCTGGGTGCCCTACGACCAGGACACCGTGCCGGTGAGCATCGCCGCTCCGCCTGAAGGAACTGTCACCGTCAGCGGTGTGCTGCGCGCCAGCCAGATTCCGCCCGCAGGTTTCGCAGCCTCATTCGCACCGCGCGATCCTGCTGAGGGCGTGCTGAGCGCAGCCTGGTACATCGATCTGGAGCGGCTGGGCGAGCTGCAGCTGCCCGGACTGCTGCCGGGCGCGTGGCTGTTGCTGCAGGAACAGAATCCGGTCAGCGAGGCCGAACTGCCCATGCTGGTGCAGCCCGCCGCAATTGACGACGGGCCGCATCTGGGTTACGCGATTCAGTGGTTTGCCTTCGCTGCTGTCGGCATCATCGGTTACGCACTTCTGATGCGCAAACTGCTGAGTGACACAGCGAAAAATCAGGGCTGAGACTCAGCCCATCTGCCCCCGGACCGTCTCAAGCAGACTGCTGAACGGGGTCACGAACTTCTCCACACCTTCAAGTTCCAGCTGGGCTGTCGCCTCATCCAGGTTGATTCCGAGTCCGCGCAGGTCACCGAGCTGCTCGATTGCCTGATCGGTGCCTTCGGCCAGCCGGTCGGCCGGATCGCCATGATCGCGGTAGGCGTCAAGTGTGGCCGGTGGCATGGTGTTGATCGTGTCCGCGCCGATCAGCGGTTCAACGTACATGACGTCGGAGTAGGCCTCGTTCTTGGTGCCGGTGCTGGCCCAGAGCAGACGCTGGGGTGCGGCGCCGGCCTCACGCAGCTTCGCAAAACGCTCACCGGAGAACAGTTCCTCGCTGGCCAGCCAGGCTGCCTTGGCGTTGGCCACTGCCACCTTTCCCAGCAGATTGCGTGCTGTCTCGGAGCCGCCGTCAGCGAGCTTCTGCAGTTCGGGGTCGAGCATCACGTCGATGCGGCTCAGGAAGAACGAAGCAACGGATGCGATGCCCCGGACGCTCTTGCCGGCAGCGAGCCGGTCCTCGAGGCCTTCGATGTAGGCCATGGCAATCTGCCGGTAGCGCTCTATGCCGAACAGCAGGGTGACGTTGACGTTGATTCCGTCCGCAATCAGCTGACGGATTGCGGGCACGCCGGCTTCGGTGCCAGGCACCTTGATGAACACGTTGGGCCGGTCGAGCCGCTGCCACAGACGCCGGGCTTCCTCTATGGTGCCGTCGGTGTCCTCAGCCAGCAGCGGGCTCACTTCGAGTGAGACAAACCCGTCGCGGCCCCCGGAGCTGTCGTGCTGTTGCCTGAACTCGTCTGCGGCGGCGCCGATGTCGTCCAGGACAAGTTCCTCATAGATCTGCTCCACGGCGAGCCCTTCGGCTGCCAGACGACGGATGTCTGAACCGTAGTCCTGTGAACTGGCGATTGCCTTCTCGAAGATGGCCGGGTTCGAAGTGACCCCGTGAATGCCGTCCTCGTCGATCAGTTTCCGCAAGGTACCGTCCTGCAGCATGCTCCGGCTGATCTCGTCCAGATAGACGCTGTGTCTGAAGTCCTGCAGTTTTCTCAGTGGATTCATCGGTTCAGGCTCCCTTCGCATACCGTACGGGACGGTTGAACAAGCCGCTTACAGAATAGCCGCTGGAGCGGGCCTGCTGTGACACCGGCAGTACTGCGGCGGCGCGGTATCATTCAAGGCGATTTGGTTGGACCGGTGCTGACTTGACTGCCTCAATCCCACTTGCTGCCTTTGCTGGCCTGCTCTCATTCCTGTCTCCCTGCGTGTTTCCGCTGGTGCCCTCTTACCTCGCCTACATCGGCGGGAGTGCCACGGCCTCGCAGCGGGCGCGGATTGTCAACAGCCTGCTGTTCATCCTCGGATTCTCTCTCTGCTTCGTGGTACTGGGCGCCTCCGCCACCTGGGTTGGCGCGATGCTGCGCGTCTGGCGTCACGAGCTGATCATCATCGGCGGCATCGTCATCATCATTTTCGGGCTGGCGATGCTGGGCCTGTTCCGCATTCCTTTCCTCATGCGCGAGGCGCGCATGCAGGTGCAGGAGAAGAAGGCAGGCACTCCGCTCGGCGCGGTTGTGCTCGGCTTTGCCTTCGCCATCGGCTGGTCGCCCTGCATCGGCCCCATCCTGGCGGGCGTTCTCACTCTGGCGAGCACGCACGAAACAGTGGGGCAGGGAATGCTGCTCCTGTCGGTCTATGCGCTGGGTCTCGGGGTCCCTTTTCTGCTGGCGGCACTGGCTTTCGACCGTTTCCTGGGCGTTTCACAGAAGCTGAAGCGGCATCTCGGCACCATCGAGCGTATTGGCGGTGGCATCATGGTCGTCACCGGCGTGCTGATGATCACCGGCTATTACACGGTGTTCAATGGCATGCTCCAGCGCATAACTCCTGACTGGTTGATGTCCAGGCTGTGACAGACGGTGGCGCCGCAATCAGCCTGCGCTCAGCCGGCCGGCGTTACGGCCGGGACCGGATATTCGAAGGACTCAACCTGGAAGTGGCCCCTGGCCGTTTCGTCGTGCTGCGTGGAGGCAATGGCTCAGGCAAGACAACCCTGCTGCGGGTGATTGCCAGCCGGCTCTCACTGTCATCTGGCGAGGGAAGCGTGTTCGGATTCGACCTGCGGCGCCAGGCGCACGAGGTGCGCCGCCGGACGGTCATGATCTCCGTGCTTGGCGGCAGCTATCCGATGCTGACGGCCCGCGAGAACCTGGAACTGACCGCGACACTTTATGGCGTGAAACCCGACTTCGCCCTGCTGCTGGAGCGCGTCGGCCTGGGCGGTACGGACCGCAAGCTCGTGCGCAGTTTCTCATCGGGCATGAAGAAGCGGCTCTCGCTCGCCCGTCTGCTCATGGAAGGCAGCCAGCTGTGGCTTCTGGACGAACCTTATTCGACACTGGATGATGATGGCCGGCTGCTGGTGGACGAGCTCGTGCATGAAGCGGGCTCCCGTGGGGTCACTGTCCTGATGGCCACACACGAGAACCTGCAGTCCGGCGCGAGACAGCCGGATGCCGAACTGCGCATTGCAGACGGTGTGCTCAGCCTCGAGGGGAGCGGCACCTGATGAAGCCTTCATTCCCGGGCGCGGGTGACCTGAGCGCGATCCTGGCAATCGTGAGGAAGGACCTGCGCCAGGAGCTGCGCAGCAGGGCCGTGCTGATGGCCACGCTGTTCTTCGCGGGTGTGACGCTGGTGATCATGGGCTTTGCCGCCGGTGGTGAAAGTGACATTCTCAAAGCAATCGGACCGGGCACGCTGTGGGTGGCGCTGGCTTTTGCAGGTGTGATCACCGCTTCCCAGTCGTGGGTCAACGAGCACGAGGACGGCGCCATGGAACAGCTGCTGCTGTATCCGGTGCCCCGGGCCGTGATTTACGTCGGCAAGCTTGTGGCCAACTGGATTTACCTGGGCACTCTGGCGCTCATCCTGCTGCCGGTGTCGCTGGTACTGTTCGATATCAGCCTCGGTGAGCGCTGGCCGCTGATCATCCTGGTGCTGCTGCTCGGCACCCTGGCCTTTTCCATCATCGGCAGCTTCTATGCCGCTCTGACCTCAAGCCTGCGCGCGCGCGAATCGCTGCTGCCACTGCTCATGTTTCCGGTGATTATCCCGGCGCTGCTTGCCTCTGTCGGCGCCAGCACCGAGCTGATGTACTTCCACGACACCCGGCTGGCACTGGACTGGCTGCGGCTGCTGGCCGCCTTCGTGCTGGTGTATCTGGTGCTGTGCATCGTGATTTTCCGTTTCCTGCTTGAAGAGTGAATAACCGTATGGCACGTTTTCGTGACACTCTGCATTGCCCTGTACAATGACAATTGAGTGACGCGGCCCCGCGGTCCGGGGCCTGAAGGAGCACCAATGGCAGCAAGCAACAAGGCTTCGGGCACGCGCCGTCCCGCCTGGCTCACAGCGCTGGGCTGGGCCACGCTCGGCTACTTTCTCGTCGCGACGTACTTCGCGCTGTTCCAGGCGCCAACCGAAGTCACGCAACAGGAGCTGTTCCGGGTCACATACACCCATGCCTCCGTGGCAGCAATCGGCCTGCTGGGCACCATCGTCACCGGCGTGCTCGCTGCGCTCGTGCTGTGGCGTGGCCGCAAGGGTGACGACGTGCGCACGGTGGCTGCCGCTGAGGTAACGCTGGTGTTCCTGGCGCTCACCCTCTTCGGCGGCATGGTCTATTCGAAACCGACCCTGGGTGCCTACTGGGCCTGGGACGCGCGCCTTACGCTGTCGGCGATCATGGGCATTCTGATGGTCGGCTACTTCGTGATCCGCGGCATGATCGACGATCCCACACGGGCTGCACGGGTCAGCTCGGTCATTGCGCTGGTTGTTGCTGCCGGCGCGCCGCTCAACCGGGCGGCCACCACCCTGTTCCGTACTGTCCATCCCGCCAGGTCAGCTGAAATGCCGGCTGAACTAGGTTTCGTGCTGGCCCTCAACATGGTCGCTGCCCTGCTGGTCTTCGTCTGGCTGTTCCTCGAGCGCAGCCATATCGGAATGGTGGAGGCGCGCCTCGCGGAACAGGCCGAGCAGGCCGGTCAGAAGCCCGTACAGGAGGCAATCCGTGTCTGATACCTTTCGCGAGTTCATCACCTTCGCCCCCAACACCACCGCCGGCGACTGGGCCTGGGTCACACTGTCGTGGCTGCTCAGTTTCCTGTTTCTGGGTGGCTACCAGCTGTACCTCATGGCCAGGCGGCGCAGGTTGAGTAAGGAGCAGGAACAATAAACAAGAAAGCGATTTACGCAATAGCAGCTGTGGCTGTGCTTGGCATCGCCGGTTACTTCACCTACCAGGCGCTTTCCAGCAGTCTGGTCTACTTCATGCTGCCTGGTGAGTATGCCCGGCAGTCGTCACAGTATGTCGACCGCCGGGTACGTCTTGGTGGCATTGTCGCTCCGGGCAGCATGAACATGGACGAGGAGAACGTCCGCCTTAATTTCGTGATTGCTGATTCACAGTTGGGCTACCCCGTGTCGCATGCCGGCAGTCCACCCGCACTGTTCACCGAAGGAGTCGGTGTGGTCGTGGAGGGCACCTTCGCTGAGGGTGTGTTCCACAGTGACAACCTGCTGGTCCGACACAGCGAGGTGTACGAGGTTGAAGACGGCCACATTGACGATGGGGCACTGCGCGAAGCCCTGAAATAAGCCGACTTTCCTGCTCGCTGTCCGCAACCTGCGGGCGGGCGGCGCCGAGTTAGAGTGATTAACGTGTTTGATGCCCTAAGTCTGGGCCTGCTGGGTACGGCTTCCGTCCTGCTCGCCCTTGCCCTCACCGGATACGGAATAGTCAGTGGGCTCATCGGCATTCACCGCCGTGACCCGCGCTGGCTCAGCTCAGCGCGCTTCGCGGCGGTCGCTGTTTTCCTGGCGACGACCGCGGCGGTCGTCATCATGCAGCTCGCTCTGCTGACAGACGACTTCAGCGTTCAGTACGTTGCAACCAGCTCGCGGATAGCCTCGCCGATCTGGGTCAAGGTAGTGACAATGTGGGCGGCCCTGGAAGGCTCCCTGCTGCTGTGGGCCTGGCTGGCCACCGGCTACACCGCCCTGCTGGCCGTCATTGCGCCGAATACCGCGCTGAGACCCTGGGCGCTGGTGA
The DNA here is from genome assembly GCA_964587295.1 of uncultured bacterium. Classification (GTDB taxonomy): domain Bacteria; phylum Deinococcota; class Deinococci; order Deinococcales; family Trueperaceae; genus CALDPK01. The sequence goes on along the minus strand of CAZPLV010000048.1, from coordinate 1,793 downwards.
TCATGATGGGCGTACAGCTGTTCTTCATCATCGTCGTCGGCTTCGTCGCCAACCCGTTCACGATTGTTTCGCCGGCGCCGCTTGACGGTCCCGGACCCAACCCGCTGCTGCAGAATCACTGGATGATGGCGGTGCACCCGCTGCTCATGTACCTGGGCTTCGTGGGGCTGGCCGTGCCGTTTGCCTATGCAATGGCAGCGCTCATAACCAGACGGCCCGGAGTTGACTGGATGACCCAGACGCGGCGCTGGACGCTGACCGGCTGGGGCTTCCTCACCGCAGCAATCATCGCGGGCGGCTGGTGGAGTTATGAAGTGCTTGGCTGGGGAGGCTTCTGGGCCTGGGACCCGGTGGAGAACGTCAGTCTGCTCCCGTGGCTCACGGCAACAGCGTTCATCCACAGCGTACAGGTCCAGGAACGGCGCCGGATGCTCAAATCGTGGAACGTCATGCTGGTAACACTGACATTCGCATTGACCATCTTTGGCACCTTCCTCACGCGGTCGGGGGTTGTTTCCTCGGTACACGCCTTCGGTGACGGTCCGGTTGGCCCCGTTTTCCTCTGGTTCTTCCTGCTGGTGCTGCTTGCCTCATTCGGCCTCATTGCCACGCGCTGGGACCAGGTCCGTGACCGGGCAGAACTGGACTCACCCGTCAGCCGTGAAGGCAGCATTCTGCTGGGCAACATCATCTTCCTGGCAATCACCTTTGCCGTTCTGCTGGGCACCATCTTCCCGCTCATCATTGAGGCGCTCACCAACGAGCGCGTGACCGTCGGGGCGCCATTCTTTGATCAGGTGAGCGTGCCGCTGTTCCTGCTTGTGCTGCTGCTGATGGGCATAGGACCCCTGCTGCCCTGGCGCCGTGCGCAGGAGCAGACCCTGAAGGCCAACCTGCTGACCATGACCATCGCCGGTGTGGTGGTTGCCGGCATATCGGCCGCGTTCGGCATGCTCAGGTTCTACCCGCTGCTGACGATGTTCGTGGCCGGCTGGAACCTGGCCAGCCTGTGGCTGCTCATTGCCGGTGCAGTGATTCCCCGGGCCAGAATCACCGGACGCAGTGCCGCGTCGGTGTTCCGCAGTTACGCCTTTGAGAACCGGCGTCGCTTCGGCTCGATGGTCGTGCACTTCGGCATCGTTGTCATTGCCGTGGCCGTGATGGGAGCCTCCGCTTACCGCGTGGACCTGGAAGCCAGGCTGGACCGGGATGTTCCGTTTGAGTTCCAGGGTTACGAACTGACGCTCCTTGAGGTGTTCGAGGAACGGCTGGTCGGGGAGGCCCGTCTCGGTGCCGCGGTTTCCATCAGCCGTAACGGCCGGGAGCTGGGCATCATGCGGCCGATGCTGAAGCAGTTTGAGGGGCAGTCGATGACTGTTCCGACCCCGGGCGTTTTCTACCGTGTTCAGCACGACATCTACCTGAACGTCGGCGGCAACATGCAACCGGGTCAGGGTTACGCCATCATGCATCTGGTGCAGAGTCCGATGGTCACGTGGATCTGGGTGGGCGGCGTCATCGTCGTGCTCGGTACAGGCTACAGCCTGATGCCCGGCCGCAATGAACGGCGCGCAGAGGCTCCAGCCCGCGAAGGGAACACCGCAAGCGCATGAACAAAAGACTACTGGCGGTGATCGGCGTGGTGACCGTGCTCGGAGCGCTGTTCCTGTTTGGCCTGATGCGTGGGTCACCCGACCGGATCATCACCTCCAACATGCTCGGCCAGAGCGTGCCGGCATTCCGGCTGCCGGTTCACACGAACCTGTTGCAGGATTTCGGTGCTGAGTTCGAGT
>CAZPLV010000047.1:0-11507 GCA_964587295.1 uncultured bacterium | reverse complement strand
TACATCATCAGGCCGGCCTTATCCAGCCGGTCGAATTCCTCCCAGTTGGCCCAGTTGGGCACCAGATTGCTGTTGGCCAGCAGCACCCTGGGCGCGAGTTCATGCGTCCTGAGCACCGCAACCGGTTTGCCCGACTGCACCAGCAGCGTCTCGTTGTTCTCCAGACGGTCCAGCGTCCGCACAATGTCACTGAGCGCCTGCCAGTTGCGTGCCGCCTTACCGCGCCCTCCGTAAACGATCAACTCCCCGGGTTTCTCCGCGACTTCCGGGTCCAGGTTGTTTAGCAGCATCCGCTTCGCCGCTTCCTGAATCCAGCCTTTCGCCGTACGTTCCGGACCCCTGGGGGCACGCAGCACCATTCCTTCAGCGATTCTCATTTTTCACCTCTTTGAATTTCAAGCGTATTGCCCGGCGGCGGCAAGCGCAAGCCTGCCTGACCTGAGCCGGCAGACGACAGCCGGCCGCGGCGTCGGATAGTCTTACCGGACGATGACGAACCACGACACCATTCCGGTCGGCCTGGCACTCAGCGGAGGAGGCGCCCGCTGCTTCGCCCATGTAGGCACGCTTCTGGCACTCGAAGAATCCGGCTACTCGGTTGCAGCAGTTGCGGCAAGCTCAAGTGCGGCAATCATTTCCGCCATCTACTGCACTGTCACCGATGCACGCGAACTGAAGCGGATCCTGCTGAAAGCCGATCTGGTCAAACTCATTGACGCCGAAGGCGGCCACGGTCTGTTCGGTCACGATGGCATCCGCGACCTGCTTGCCGAGCATGCAGCTCCCACATTTGAACTGCTCACCATTCCGCTGGCGGTACCCGCAGTGGACATTCAGCGGTCCGAGCTTCTGGTGTACGGTGAAGGCGAACTCGCCTCGCCGGTCTGCGCCAGCAATGCTTTCCCCGGGCTTTTCAACCCGGTCGAGTACAAGGGCCGCTTTCTGATGGACGGCGGCATCATCAACAACTTCCCGGTAGATGTAATCCGCACGCTCACCAGTGCCGCAGTCCTGGCGGTTGATGTGCGCTCGCCCCTGGATGAACCGCTGAAACTCGACAACCCGGAGCCTGATTCATCGATTTTTGAGCGGATCGGCAGCCTGTTCGGCCGCAAGGGAACCTCGACTGTCGATATCCTCATGCAGGCGTACAAGATCACACAGGACCGGCTGACCAGAGTCACCATGGCCATGCATCCGCCGGACGCAACTGTGAAGCCGGACCTGGCGCACGACCTGGGCCCGCACAGCTTCGGCCGGATCGAGGAAGCGATTGAAGTCGGTTACGCAGCGACCCACAGGGCAATCGAGGCCGGCCAGTTCCACGCCCTTGACCTCAACGCGCTTAATCCGGTGCCGTAAACGGCAGATTCAGCTCCGTCACACTCGCCTGCAGCTCACAGCCGTGGCATTGCTCAGGTCCTGCAACTGCCCAGACGCTGGCAATCTCGTGCGCACCGGGAGGCAGGGCCGGGAACGCGGCAGCGATGTCGAGCTCCGTATCGCTCAGCCAGCCCGACAGTCTCACACCAGTATCCGTCCGCAGGTAAACACGGTAGCGGTCGGCACCGGGCACCGGATCCCAGGCAAGCTGCCCTTCGGTTGTGAGGTGCGCATTCTGCACCAGTGGCAGCAACCGGGAAGTATCAACGTCAATGTGTGCCTCCAGGGTACGGCCGTCGTACCAGACCCTCAAACCGTAATGACCGGCGGGCAGTTCAGGTGCGGTTCCGAACAGCTCATCGGAGTTGTCCGTTGCTGCTGAAAATGAACTGTAAAGTGTCGACTCCGCAGGGTCGCTGATCATGAACTCAAGTGCTGGCCGTGAGACATAGCCCGCAGGGCTGATCTCGGCGTACCAGCCCGGTTCCGTGCCAGCACTCGAGTTCAATGTGCCAAATGCAAAATTCAGCGGCAGGAACGTTGCGCCAAGTGCAGCGTCGTAATCAGGTTCAAACACGTCCCGGGCACGCTCCCGCCAGTCAGGTGAATCGAACGAGGCAATTGCTGCCTCAAACTCACCGTTCAGCTCAGCCGGCAATGAACCCAGCTGAGCAGCCAGCACCTCCAGCAGTTCAAGCCTGTGCTCGTCAGCCGGAAGCCAGGGAACGAGCAGAAACGCGTCCTGCGCCAAGGCAACTGACACGTCCTCGAGCTGCAGGGCCTCAAACACTGAAACAAGAACCGATTCGGCGGTAACCAGACCATGGGCCAGCACATGTGCATGCTGCCGGAGTTGCAAGCCGAGCATGAACTGACGGTCGGGGGTTTCCCTGAAGCCGGGTCGGTCTGCGGTCCGCCGGTACTCTGCAAAGACAAACGATTCAAACAGTTCAGGGCTCGATGTCCGGACCACCCGTGTGGTGGGCGACAGATCCCAGTCCTGGCGCAAAGCATGAAAAACGTTGCGCTCGAGGACTTCATCAACCCAGCCAGGGTCTACCGGGTCGATTCCCGGGCCGGCCTCAAACCAGACTGTCGTTTCGGGCCGGTCGGCCGAGGCGGTGAAGTCACCACCTGCAAGCGAGCCCGCGGCGGCAGCCGGTGTGCCCGGCGGGCTGAGTACGGCGCGGCGTACGAGCCGGCCTCCTTGCCGCTCCTCAAGCAGCACGAAAGCTCCTGCCGGGATGCTCTCGATACCCGTGTCGCCAAACTGCACGTCCGGATGCACCGTCGCCCAGACTGTCCGGTAACCGACTGCGTCCTGCTCAGCCTGGGCGTGGCCCGGCAGCAGAAGGCCGGCACCCGCGATCAGCAGTGCGGCGAGCGTCAGCGGCAGCAGTCGCTGCGCCGGCCGGTCGCGGCCCAGCAGGCGTTCGACCCGCCGGACCAGCTTGCCGCCTGTCGCGTTGGCGGCAAATACTGCTGCATGCTGCTGTTCACCCATCCTGACGAGGGTCGCAGCGAACTCCCGGCGCCCCGCTCCGGTGACGGCGGCGGCCAATTCATCGCAGGCCACTTCCCGTTCCTGCAGGATGATGCCGCTGATCCACCAGGTGGCGGGGTGGAAATACAGCACTGTTTCGGCGACGCGCTGCAGCGTGCTGACCAGCAGGTCATTGCGGCGCACGTGAGCCAGTTCATGGGCCAGCAGCAGTTCCAGATCGCGCGCCGGCAACCCGCTGGCCATGGTGGCCGGAAGCAGCACCAGTGGCCGGAACACTCCGATGACCATCGGTGCGCCAATCCGTCCGGACAGACGGAGCGCCACCCGCCTGCCTGCTGCAAGTCGCCGGCCCAGTTCAGAGAACAGATGGCTCAGCTCGTCGGCAGGCAAGGACAGTCCGCGTGTCCGCAGCCTCCTTACCACCAGCAGTCCACCGACCAGACGGCCGGCCAGCAGCAATATGCCGCTGAGCCACACCAGAACCAGCAACGGCGCCGCCCGGTTCACCAGGCTGCTGAATCCGTGCGAGGAATCGGCCAAACGCAGCTGAGCATCAGACTCGAGCCCTACAGGTCCGGCGGCTGTTCCGGACGGTTCCGCATCGGCCCCGGGCTGAAAACTGGTCGGCGTGGCCGGCTGCAGCATGTTGATTTGCGGCACTGCCGGAGCAAGCCGGTCGAGTTGAGCCGTAAATGTCATGACCGGCATGACAAGCAGAAGCGCCATGGCGGAAACTGCCGCCAGATAGCGGGCGTTGGTGCGCCGGCCCAGCAGAGCCAGTACCAGCCACAGGAGAGCGGCAATCGCCAGGCCCTGCCACAGGGAGTGCAGCAGCGTCCAGGCCAGCGCTTCGGGTATCAGTGGATGGAGGAAGTCAACCATCGGTCGGCTCCTCGCTGAGAAGGCGCCGGACCTGCTCGAGCTCCTGCGGGCTGACGCGCTTGCTGCCGAACAGATGGCTGACCAGACTGAAGGCCGAGCCGCTGAACACGCGGTCAATGAAATCACCGGTCAGCTGTGATTCCACCTGTTCACGTTCCAGCGCAGAGCTGTAAACATGAGCATGGCGCGATGCATCCCTGACGACCAGGCCTTTCTCGAACATCACCTGCAGAACTTTGAGCACACTGGTGTAACCGACCCGGCGCACTTCGGTCAGTTCTTCGTGGACCTGGGCGACAGTGCTCGGACCACGCTGCCACAGCACCTGCATAATCTCGAGTTCGCGTTCAGTTGGCGTTACCGCTGTTTGAATGCTCATGCTGGCCTCCCTCGTTGTGGCTGGCCGCACAGTACTACGAAGAGCGTCGTAATGTCAACGAAGAGCTTCGTAGAGTCGCCCTGCCAGTTTCACCAGGGTGTTATTGACAGCCGCTATTTACCCGGGTAATATACAGCCATGAAACAGCAGTCGACATATACAGGTTTCTCGGATGACCGTATAATCGCAAGCGGAGCACTGGACACGGTTCTGGTCGGCGTGCGCACGGAACTCGGCACCAACCCCACGGCGTCCATCCTGATCTTCGACGACTCAACAGGCAAGCAGGTTGACTTTGACCTGAACAACCCACCCGTGGAGCAGGCTGAAGCACCCAGCCGTGGCCCTGGCCGGCCGAAGCTCGGGGTTGTCGCGCGCGAAGTGACCCTGCTGCCACGCCACTGGGACTGGCTCGCAGACCAGCCGAGCGGCGCCTCTGCGGCACTGCGCCGCCTTGTTGATGCAGCCCGCAAAAACGAGACACCCCGCGATCAGGCCCGCCGCGCAGCTGCAGCAATTGGCCGCATAATGACCGTGCTGGCCGGCAACCGCCCGAATTTTGAGGAAGCCTACCGTTCGCTGGACGCGGGCGACCGCAACCGCTTCACAGAACTGATCCGGGACTGGCCCGAGGATATCCGCACCCACCTGCTCACGCAGGCAGAATCGGCGTTCGCCCCCACCGACTGATCAGGCACCAGACGCCACCGGCTCCGGCACGGACAATGACCACTCGGCCATGCTTTCAAGGACCGGCTTCAGCTTCTGACCGAGCCCGGTAAGCTCATACTCGACACGCGGCGGCACCTCGGCATAAGCGCGCCGGGCGACCACCCCGTACTCCTCGAAGCGCCGGAGCCTGCGGGTCAGGGTGTGCGGGCTGATGCCCGGCAGCCCCTGGCGCAGTTCAGTGAACCGACGCGGCCCCGGCAGCAGCTCACGCACTATCAGCGTGGCCCACGGGCCTTCCAGCAACTCGAGAAACCGCGCAACTCCGCATTCCGGCAACTCACCTTCCATCCTGTCCACCACCCTTCCATTAGTGCAGTTGATGCAACTGGTGCATAGAATGTACCATTGGGTTGAAAGCGGCGCAAGTGCCGCATGGAGGTCAGATAATGTCAACGCTCAAACAGATCCAGGGAACCGCCAGCGGCATTTCCTGCGACGTGAACACAGGCATATGCGCACCAGCCGATCTGGATGACGCGGGCTTCATGGCCCCGGCAGCCAAGCCGGACTGGGAACTCATCTACGTGGGTGATCCCATGTGCTCCGCCTGCTGGGGTATCGCCAATACCGTGAATCAGCTCCCGGATTGGGTTATCGACCAGGGCGCACAGTTTTCCATTCTGGTTGGTGGCCTGCGCCCCGGCGGCGGCGACAAGTGGGATGAAGGCTTCCGCAACTTCCTGAGGCAGCACTGGACCGAGGTAGCCGAACTCAGTGGCCAGCCGTTTGAACTGGGCCTGATGGACCGTGAGCACTTCGATTACGACACGGAGCCATCCGCACGTGCGGTGGTTGTGGCACGCTCAATGCTCGGTGAGGTGGACGCAAGTGGCCGGCAGCTCACGTCATTCTTCCAGGATCTGCAGCACCGCTTCTACGTCCTGAACGAGGATCCGGGCGAGCTGGAGTTTTACCGTGAACCCGTCACAAAGCTGGAACTGGATTTTGCTGAATTCAGCAGGCGTTTTGAGAGCCAGGAGGCCAGGAGCGAAACCCGCGCGGAGTTCATGCTGAACCGCAGCTGGGGCGTACGTGGCTTCCCGAGCTTCGTCCTCAGGCGTGGCGATGAGGTGGAGATTCTGGGCAGCGGCTTCCTCAGCCTGGAGCAGGTAGCAGAGCGCGTCGCAGCCTCCGGACTGAGCAAGCCGCCTCTGGTCAGCGCTGCCCGATAAGCTGCGGCGCCTTAATCACCTGATGCGGGTGAAAGTCACGTCGCTCACGGGCACAAACCCGCCGATTGACACGACACCGCGCAGCTGATCCCCGTAGAAGCGGCCGTCGAACTGCAGCAGATTGCTGCTGTTGCTAAGCGTGAGGGAATCGTCCAGGCTGAGCCTCCCGCTCAGGCGTGAGTCACCGAAGTTAAGGCGGAAAATCGCGAGGTCATAAGCCAGCGAGGCATCAGCACTGATATCCGTGAACTGCTGATCAAAGTCGAGTTCGAGCCGGACCGGCAAGTCAAACGCCGGGCCGCCGAATACCTCAACCTGCAGGTTAAAGCTGCTGCCCCAAACCTGGCCGTGCAGCATGCGCAGTCGCGGACCGGAGCCCGGCACGCAGGCTGCCAGAAGGACAATCAGTACAAGTGCAAGACTGGCCAAACGCATGCTTTTGACATTACGCATCAGATAACACCCCTTTGGCACGAGCATACTGCATGACAGCGCCGCAGATTTATCTCTGCGGCGCTGTCAGCTACAGTCTGTTCGAACCAGGCTACTTGTCGCTGTCGACCAGACCCTTCACGAACCAGCGCTGCATCAGGATTACGATCAGCACGGGCGGGATCAGCGCCAGCATGGTGGTGGCCATGATCAGGTTCCAGTCAGTGGCGGCTTCACCGGTACCGATCATCTTCACGATGCCGATGACGATGGTATCCATGCTGCGGCTCGTGGTGATGAGCAGCGGCCACAGGTACTGGTTCCAGCCGTAGATGAACATGATGACGAACAGCGCGGCGATGTTGGTGCGGGACAGCGGCACCAGAATCGACCAGAAGAATCGCATGGGTCCGGCCCCGTCCACCTTGGCGGCGTCAACCAGTTCATCGGGAATCGTCAGGAAGAACTGCCTGAACAGCAGCGTGGCAGTCGCCGAAGCGATGAGCGGCAGGGTCAGTCCAGCGAAGGTGTTGATCAGGCCCAGGTCACTGACGACCTTGTAGGTGGGCATTATCCTCACCTCCACCGGCAGCATCAAGGTGATGAATATGGCCCAGAAGAACCACATCCGACCGGGGAACTGGAAAAACACCACCGCATAAGCGGACAGCAGCGACACCAGAATCTTGCCGACCGTGATCACCAGCGCCACGATCATCGTGTTCTGGAGCATCGTCAGTGCCGGGGTGCCGCGCGTTCGCGTGCCCTGGCCGGACGTCAGCGCCTGCTCGTAGTTCTCGACCAGCTGCGGGCCTGGCGTCAGCGGCATCTGGCCACGCGAGATGGTGGGAGCGTCCCAGGTCGAGCCTATGAAGGTCAGATAGATGGGGAACGTGAAGATCAGAACACCGAGGAGGAGTACCAGGTGCGGCAGTATGTTGCGCCTGGAGCGGACCATCAGTAGTGCACCCGCCTCTCGATGAACCTGAACTGCACGGCGGTGATGATGATGACCACGGTCATCAGGACGACGGACTGGGCGCTCGAGCTGCCCAGGTCAAGGTTGAGGTAACCGTCGCGGTAAACCTTGTATATAAGCGTGGTGGTTGCCCGTCCCGGACCGCCACTTGTCAGGGCGTCAATCGTGCCGAACGTGTCAAAGAAGGCGTAAATAACGTTGACGATCAGCAGGAAAAACGTGGTTGGCGACAGCAGCGGGAAAATGATCCTGAAAAAGCGCCGCACGGAACCGGCACCGTCAATCGCAGACGCCTCGATGATCGACTTCGGAATCGACTGCAGGCCGGCGAGGAAGAAGATGAAGTTGTAACTGACCTGTTTCCAGGCGGAAGCCAGCACGACCAGCAGCATGGCCTGGTCACCGTTGTTGCGGTAATCCCAGGGAATGCCGAGTTCATTGAGGCCACGGCCCAGCGTGCCGATGGACGGATGGAATATGAACATCCACAGCACGGCGGCAATTGCCGGTGCAACCGCATAGGGCCAGATGATCAGCGTGCGGTAGCCGGTTGCACCACGGATTACGTGATCAGACATGACCGCCAGCAGCAACGCCGGAATCATGGCGAGCAGCGTGACGGAAACGCTGAACACCAGCGTGGTCTGCGCTGACTGCAGGTAAAGCGGATCCTGGAAGAGGACCAGGTAGTTCTCGAGTCCGACAAAAATCTGCCTGAACCCGAATGCATCCTGGATGAAGAGCGACTGATAGATGGCCTGACCTGCTGGCCAGAAAAAGAACACCAGCGTGATTGTCAGCTGCGGGGCCAGCAGCAGGTAGGGCAGGAACTTGTTCCCAAAAATTGACCGGCGGCGCACACGGCCTCCTTTGACGGCGGACGCAGGTGCACCCCACTAGGGAGTGCACCTGCGCCGGATTAATTGGGTTGTAAGTCTACCCGAAAATTACTGGTTGGCACGCTCGAAGTTGCGCAGGACGACGTTGCTGCGGCGGACGGCATTATCCATTGCAGTCTGTGCATCCTGTTCGCCCTGCAGGGCGAGTTCGAGCTCTTCCTGGATGATGTTGCGGATTTCGGACATGTTGCCCAGGCGCGGACCGCGGCTGTTCTCGGTAGGCTCAGCCATGGTCAGCTGGAGGTAAGGGACGTCCAGGCCGGGGTTCTCGGCGTAGAAGCCACTTTCCTCGAGGTCCTCGTAGATTCCGAAGGTGATTGGCAGATAGCCGGACTCGGTGTGCCAGGCGCTCACGACTTCAGGCTGGCTGAGGTAGGAGAAGAACTCGGCGACACCGCGGTACTCTTCCTCGGTGCGGTTGGGACCGGTCATGACCCAGAAGCTGGCGCCACCGATGATCGAGTTGAGCGGTGCGGCTTCGATGTCGTCGTAGTAGGGCAGCATGCGCAGATCCCAGTCGAATTCGGCTTCGCGCATGATGCGGGCACGCATGGCGCTGGAGCCCATGACGATGGCGCATTCGGCGGACGGGAACAGTGCGTCGGCTGCGGAGTCGCGGCCGGCGTAGGTGAAGGAGCCCTCTTCCTGCATGTCGAGCAGGTTCTGGACGTGGCGGACGAAGAACTCGCTGTTGATGCTCAGTTCGGTGCCGAGGCCGCCCATGCCGTTGCCGAGCGTGGCAATGGGCTGGTCATGCAGTGCGCCCATCTGCTCGATCTGGACCCAGGTGGGCCAGGAGGAAGCAAAGCCGCACTGTGCGACGCCTGAATCAACGATCTGCTTTGAGGCTGCACGTACCTGGTCCCAGGTGGACAGGTCCATATCTGGGTCAAGGCCGGCCTCTGCGAACATGTCGCGGTTGATCCACATTGAAGAGGTGGAGCTGTTGAACGGCATGGACATCATGTTGCCTTCAGGCGTGCTGAAGTAGCCGGCAATGGCCGGGATGTAGATGTCCGGATCGAATGCGACGCCGGTTTCTTCGAACAGTTCGTATACAGGCTTGATGGCCGGTCCTGCTGCCATCATCGTGGCCGTGCCGACCTCGAACATCTGCACGATGTGCGGGGCATTGCCTGCGCGTGAAGCTGCGATGGCGGCGACCATGGTGTCGGGGTAGCTGCCCATGTATGACGGGTTGACCACGTACTCGTCCTGAGAGTTGTTGAAGTCCTCAACGTAACCCTCAAGCAAATCGCCCAGCGGCGCACTCAGACCGTGCCAGAATTCAATTTCGACCTGGGCGAGTGCTCCGCCGGTGAGCAGACCGGCTGCCGCCAGTCCGACTGCAGTCTTTCCCGCAAGCGCGAGCATTCGTTTCATCGGGTTTGCCATGAAAATCACTCCTTCTTTGCCGGGAGTTACCCGGCTCTGGTTTGTTCTTCAGGCCCATTGTACTCCGTTTAATGTCAGCCGGGTTTCAGCCGGCTGCTGCCATGCGGATCCGTTATCTATCGTTATGGGAACAAGAACCAATTGAGCCAATAGCACAAACCATGCTTGCGGTACTTATGTCCCTTTTCGCCCCATGCAGTTGCTGATTATAGTGGAAGTAGCGGCGGTCACTTTCTGCGCCATCAGCACCGCCCCATCATGGAAAAGCAGTACGGGACCGGCAGGCGTGTGGCCTGTCAGCACAGCGGCCCGATCCGGGCCGGAACTTTCAGGAAATGAGGGAAAGCATGGCACGATTCGAGGGAAAAGTTGCGATTGTCACCGGTGGCGCCAGCGGCATAGGACTGGCCACCGTCAGTCGAATGGCCGAAGAGGGCGGCACCGTGGTCATCGCTGATATCCAGGATGAAAAGGGGCAGCAGATTGCACAGGACCTGACCGGCAAGGGCCTCAAGGTCAGCTACCAGTCCCTGGACGTCACCAGCGAAAGCGCATGGGAAAAAGCCATTGCCGATGTGGTGGCGGAACACGGCAAGCTGAACATTCTCGTCAACAATGCCGGCATCGGTGACACCGAAGCAATTGAAGTGACCAGCAAGGAAACGTACGACCGGGTCATCGCAATCACCCAGACCTCGGTTTTCCTTGGCCAGAAGGCTGCTTCGGCCGCCCTGAAGGCATCCGGCAACGGCTCCGTGGTGAACATCAGCTCCATGTTCGGCCTGATCGGTGGCTTCGGCACCGCACCTGCCTATCACGCAGCCAAGGGCGCAGTCCGCATTCTGACCAAGAGCACGGCACTCGCCTGGGCCAAGGAGGGCGTCCGCGTCAACTCGGTGCATCCGGGCTACGTGCAGACCCCGATTCTGGGCGAAACCGACCAGAAGATGCTGGCGGACATCACTCCGATGGGCCGGATCGCACAACCCGAAGAGATGGCCGCAGTCATTCTGTTCCTGGCCTCCGATGACGCCTCGTTCGTCACCGGCGCGGAATTTGTGGCTGACGGTGGTTACACGGCAGCCTGATCCGCCGCATCAGAAGTTGATCAGGGAACGCGCAGGCGAGTATCTGCCGTTCCCTGATCAGTCGGCCTGAAGAGCAACCGAGCTGAAAGCCATCCGGCCGCGCTTCACTGTTCCGGCTGTACCGGCTCCGGCCCAAAAATGCCGTGGGTGAGTCCGCCGGCCATGCGCCGTGAGGCAAGATGCACCCGGTCAGCGGTTTCCGGCACGTAGATCGTGTCCAGAGTCTCCCTGAACAGGACAAGCCAGTCGGCAAAATGTTCACGCCTGATGGTGCTCACGTTGCGATGCTTGATCAGCGGATTGCCAAAATAGCGGCCAGTGCGAAGCAGAGCGTTCGACCAGAAATCAACCATATTCTCCTGATGCAGGCGCCAGCGGCCCTCGAGCCGTTCGTTGAACACGGGCCCAAGCACGGGGTGGCGCCTGACCTGTGCGTAGAAGTCATAAACGAACCGGGCGATGTTCTCCTCGGTGATTTCGGTCTCGAGGCCCGCACTTTCAGTCATGCAGTCAGAATATCAGGACATCATTGTCGGAGTCAGCATCCGGCGCACCAGTGCAGCCGCTTCGGTTATCGTCACCCCCTGGAAGACCGTCTGCAGCCGGGCTTCCGAGGAGATTTGATGGCACAACCAGAACCCCGCATCACCGGCGCGCATCTC